>JANYHY010000005.1 GCA_025362165.1 Myxococcales bacterium
CATCGCAGACAGTGACGCGCAGCGCTTCGGTTGGTTGCGTCAGTTGATGGAGTGGCAGAAAGAGCTCAAGGATCCGGCTGAATTCCTGGAGTCCGTGAAGGTCGATCTGTTTCAAGACGAGGTCTACGTCTTCACGCCCAAAGGTGACGTGCGGGTGTTCCCGCGAGGAGCGACGCCGATCGATTTCGCGTTCTCGATCCACTCGGACCTCGGCGAGAAGGTCACGGGCGCGCGCATCAACGGAAAACTCGAGCCGCTTCGCTACAAGCTCAAGAGCGGAGACATCATCGACATCGTCACCGGTCCGAACCAGCACCCGAGCAAAGACTGGCTGGACATCGCCGGCACGACTCGCGCGCGCGCGAAGATCCGCAACTACCTTCGAGCCGCAGATCGTGAAAAGTCCCTAAAACTAGGGAGAGAATTGCTCGAGCGGGACTTGCACAAGGCGGGCGTGTCGCTGAGCAAGCTCCTCAAGAACGACGTGGAGCTCAAGCGCGTGCTCGAGACTCTCAAGCTGCAGTCGTCCGAGGAGTTGCTCATCTCGATCGGGTACGGCAAGACGCGCTCGGACGACGTGCTCGCGATCATCGCGCCGTCCGCGGAAGAGAACGGCCAGAAGAGCTTGCCGCCCGCGGATCTGCGCGAGGGACGAATCGCCGGCTTCGTCCGCAAGATCGTCGGCAAGGACGACGGCGGCATCCGACTCAACGGCATCGACGACGTGCTCGTGCGCTACGCGCGCTGCTGCAACCCGTTGCCCGGCGACGACATCCTCGGCTTCATCACGCGAGGTCGCGGCCTCACGATTCACCGTCGCGGCTGTCCCAAGGCGTTCGACACGGATCCTGAGCGCCGCGTCGAGATCGCTTGGGACACCAAGGCCAAGATCAACCGCTCGGTGCAGCTTCGAGTCGTGACGGCCAATCGCCCAGGAATCCTGGCGACCGTGGGACAAACCTTCAGCGGTCAGGGCATCAACATCTCGGAGGCGCTGTGTCGCGCGGGCGACGACGGACGCGCGGTGAACGTGTTCACTTTCTTGTGCTCCGATCTCGATCAGCTCAAAGGCGTGATGCGCGCACTCCAGAAGGTCCAAGGCGTCGTCGCCGTCGAGAGAACGTAGAGTTCACAGCCCGAGTGCGCAGTGCGCGTTCCTTTTGGGTTTCCCTGCTCTACCACTGAGCTACCTCCGAGCGATCGGAGGGTTGGAATTGAACCAACGACCTTGGAATCAACGGTGCGTGTAGGCATCGCGCGAATGGGCTGTTGGAGAGAGTGACGTTCACTCATCTTAGATCTGACCAAGAATCGAGTGCTTCGAGGCCGGAGGTTTCACAGGAAGACGGGAAGGTTGGAGAGATCGTCAGCCGCCTTGTTGGGCCTGACCGATCGCCGCCGAACAATCCCAAACCTTCCCGTCTTCCCGTCTTCCTGTGAAATCTACTCATGCATCGGCCGCGAGGCGCTGAGACTTGCGTGAATTTCGTCCGGCTGCCGTTGATTCTCGCGACGTACGAGACGGACTACTAGAAGCCGCCCAACACCATGGGGTCGATGTTCACGTGCGCGACGCCCGTCGCGGTCCCGCCGTCGCGATCCTTGACGGAGACGCTGATGTCGAGTGGCTTGCCGAGGAACTGCATGTAGTCGATCCCGCCGTTGTCGAGCTGGTAGCGCAAGCCGAAGAGCTTGCAGTAGCCGCCCTCGTCCTTGTCGAACGTGAACACGAACGCGGTCGGCGGGATCGCGACATTGGTGCCGGGCTGAACGGCGGAGAGAGTCGTGATGGAGCCGGACTGTTTCAAGTTCTTCATTCGCACCGCGATGTAGACGTGGTGTCCACCTTGCGGGCCCTTCTCCGCTTGGAGCGTCTGGCCGTTCACGATAGGCAGGAAGTCGGACTGTCCCGAGCCGACGATCACCTCTGGAGGCCCTGGATTCAGCGGGCGACAGAGATCTGGGAGCTGCGAAGGCCAGTTCGGCGCGTACGGCTCGAGCGCCGCGGCAGCCACTGTGTTGTCCGCGCACGCTCCGGAGATGCAGGTCTGCGGATCGTTGCATGTCGGGCCGCTGATCCCGCCCGCTTGAAAAGAGCAACGCTGCTCGAGCATCACTCGCAGCAGCATGTGCTTGCCAGCGACGACATGAGTCCGCGCCGTGCGGTTGATGAACGACGTCGAGAGCGTGGGATCCGGCCCGCTGTAGCCATCGACACGGACCACGATCTCCGGCGCAGGATCCGTGATCGGCGCGTTGATCTCGAACGGCATCACGGGGGCGTCGCTGTGCACTTGATCGAGCACGGACGCGCCGTTGACGGTCATCGAGACGCGGAGCGATTGCACCAAGCCGGCCATGTCCTCGGTCTGCACGCCGACGGTGAGCAGGCTCTGCGCGGGCGGCGCGGGCGAGTGTGTTCCACACGCCCCGACGGTGACGCCGAGTGCCAACAGCGATCCAACTCCAAACCGACCCTTGCGGGTCGCTTGGACAAAACCTGATTTGATCGTGCCTGTGGCACGATCAAATGTCATGCGCGGAAGGGACATCAGGTTCAAAAGCAAGCTCCAGAGATTTAGTTTAGCAAGCGGCGAGCCTCCCAATTGATCTAATGTCGGCGCCTCATGCGCGCGGTTCGGATCGGGCTCTTGGTCGCTCTGGCGACGGCGGTCGCGTCGCCGGCTGCCGCGTCGCCAGAGGATCTCTTCGGCTATGGCGCGCGCTCGCCATCGCTCGGGGGCACCGGCACATCGCACGCGCTCGGCTATGAAGCGGCGTATGCGAACCCTGCGCTCCTGTCTCTTCAGCGCGAGCGTCGCCTCACGCTTGGGCTGGTGGGAGCCACGTTCGACATGCACGCAGACGGTCCAGGTCTGCCAGGACGCGTGAGCGCGCTCCCTGCGCGTGGCTTGTTGATCGGCGTGGACGTGCCGCTGCCGTTCGGCGGAGCGCTCAAGGATCGCATCGGCGCTGCGCTAGCGTTCTACACGCCCACCGACGTGATCGTGCGCGGCCGCATCCTCTACCCAGAGACACCGCAGTTCCCGCTGTTGAGTGATCGCGCGCAGTGCCTCGCGATCAGGCTCGGCTTGGGCGTGGACATCGGCTGGGGATTTCGCGCTGGCGCAGGCTTCGGCGCGCTCGCGGAGATCGCAGGCGACGTGATCGTCGCGACCGACGCGACGGGTCGAGTGGGCTCGCGCGTGGAAGATCAGCTCATCGCGACGTATGCGCCGATCGGCGGACTCTCTTACGAACACGCGCTCGGAGACGGCTTGCTGCGCATCGGCGCGACCGTCCGCGGGCAGCTCGAAGCGCGCTTCGCGGTGACGATCGACGCGACGAAGCTCAGCTCGCTCAACATCCCGGTGTTCAACATCGCCGGCCTCGCGCAGTTCGATCCGACACAAGGCGCGCTCGAAGCGGCGTGGATTCGCCGCGATTGGATGCTCGTCGCCGGAGCGACTTACAAACATTGGAGCGCGTATCCGGGACCAACTGAGCCGACGATCCTCTGTCCGGCGGACAACCCGGACTGCGGCGCGCTGCAACCGGTGAAGCTGCCGTTCTCCGATACGCTCGTCCCGCGCGTCGCGGTCGAGCGCAAGATCGCGCTCCCAGCATCAGCGACGCTCGCGCTGCGTGGCGGCTACTTCTTCGAGCCCACGCCGACACCGTCCTCGCTCGACGCGTCGACGGCGTTCGATCAGAGCTCACGCGGCCCCGCGCCCGTGCCGACGCGCTTCTTCGACGCGAGCAGGCATGTGCTCACCTGGGGGATTGGCGTCACGCTCAAGACGCCGTTGCGCCTGACGATCGACTACAGCACGCAGATCCACGTGATGCAGCCTCGTGACATCACGCTCGCCGCGGGCGCGAACGGACAGCCCAGTAACGCAGCTGTTCATGGGTTCGTGTGGACCAACGC
>JANYHY010000007.1 GCA_025362165.1 Myxococcales bacterium
CGTGGCTCTCCCAGCACGGCAGCCTGCGCGCGCCTGCCCAGAAATGGCTGGTCGCGGGGTTGCCGCTCACCAGGAAGGATCTCGCGTTTCTCCTCAAGGCAGCCGCTTCGGACGGCTACGCGAACGTCACGCCGCTCACACTCGGCCCTCTCTCCGCGGTGAACGCGGGACTCGGCGCACCCGTCCCGTTCTCTTTCGTCGCAGACACGAACGACGCGCTCCACCTCGCGGGCTCTGTCGTGATCGCGCCAACCAAGATGGTCACCGCCGCTGCGGACGTCATCGCCATCGCAGACGTGCCAACGTCCACGGACGTCCCAAGCGCGCTCGCTCTCAAGCTCGACTGCAAGAACCTAGGCGCCACGCTCGCGCAGAGCGGCAACGCATACGGCACTTGCAACGGCGCGTGCGCTGCCACGCTCTGCGGCACTGCGCTCAACGCGATGTGGAAGACCGCAGGCGACGTCTCCACCACGCTCTCCGAGCAGACCGTGCTTGCGATCACGGCATCCGTGCAAGCCACTGTCGGCGACTACGCCGAGCCACAATCCTTCAGCGGCGCGTGGATCGGACAAGTGACGACGCCGCAATCGAAGTTCGCGAGCAAGGGCTCCGCGACCGGCGCGCTGCCGCCACAATAGTCAGTCCACGAAGATGGTGCGGACGCTCACGCGCGTGAACGTCTCTTCGGCTTTGCCGTCCGACTTTCCTGCAGGCTTTGCCCAAACGATCACCTCGTAGAGGCCAGGCTTGCCGTGATCTCCGATGGGTAGATCGGCCTTGAAAGACTGACCGTCTACTGTGATCGGGATGGGCGTCTCGAAGCCTTTGGGCCAGTAGTTCTGGTACGCGTCAGGCAGATGATACGCGCGCATCGCGTTCGCTTTGTCAGGCGGGATCGGCTTGGGAGCGTCGATGCGCGCGAAGCCGACTCCGCCTGGCACGATCGTCGGGGTCAGCGTTCCCTCGACGTGCAACATCGCGCCGACCTTCACCCGCGCGGGGATTGCTGCGTAGGTGCCGTATGAGTCCGTGAACTCTTGTGAGAAGCACGCGGTGGGCAGCTCCGTCGCGGTCGGCTTGGGTTGCGCGATCCCGATGCCGACGTGCGTGTGCCTAGGGTTGAGGATGTTCTGGCGATGGCCATCGTGCCCTGGCGGCTCGTTGAAGAACATGCTCTCGGTGTCCTCGACGGCCTTGCTGTCGATCATCGGCGCCGAGTCGAGCTCGCGCACCTTGAGATCGGTCATACAGCTCGCGTTCTCCATGACCATGTCTACGCCGCCCGCCTCGGTGAGACGCTGCTCAGGCACGGAGCCGTCAGTGCCCCAATGACCGAGGTAGCCGAGGTGAGCCATGTCGGTTGCGTGGCGTTGGCCGCTCGCGGTCGCGTGACCGGGATCCAGCACGACGGGCGGGAGCTTGAATGTGGCGCGATCACGGTTGATGAGCTCGACCATGTACGCGCGTGCGTCCGCCAGACTGAGAGGCCCCGTGCGCGAATTCGTTGTCGTGGGCGTCACTGAGCTGGAGCTTCCGACGACCGGCGCTGAGCTGGGGATTGGAGGCGTCGTCGTCGAAGAACCGCCGCTCTGCGCAGCAGCACCACCGCAAGCGACCAGGAAGCAGACGAGAGAGCGGCGCATCGACTCCTAGCTAACACGTCGCGTGAAGCCGACAAACGAGGCATGATGCGCGTGTGGTCGTTGGTGACGCCGAGCGTTTGGCCGGTCAACTGCTCGTGGTCGGCTTCGACGGAACTTCGGCGCCCGCAGAGCTCGTCCGCGAGATCTCTTCCGGTGCGATCGGCGGAGTCGTGCTCTTCAAGAGGAACGTGAGCGACGACCTCGCGCAGGTCGCTGAGCTCAACGCGTCACTCGCGCGCGCGGCCTCGCCTGACATGCCGCTCCTGATCTCGATCGATCAAGAGGGTGGGCGCGTGAGGCGCTTGCGCTCGGGCGTGGCGCAAATCCCGGCGATGCTGGAGCTGCGCTCGATCGACACCGCGGCCCTCACGGAGATCGCTGAGGTCGTCTCGGAGGAGCTCCTCGCGCTTGGATTTACGATGAGCTTCGCGCCCGTGCTCGACGTTCACTCGAACGAGCACAACCCGATCATCGGCGACCGCGCGTTCGGAACCGACGCCGAGATGGTCAGCGTGCGCGCGCTCGCGTACGCCGACGGAATGAGACGCGCAGGGCTCCTGTGTTGCGGCAAGCATTTCCCTGGTCACGGAGACACCTCACAAGACTCCCACCTCGAGCTACCGATCGTCCTGCATAGCGATGCACGTTTGCGCGCGGTGGAGCTTGTGCCCTTCGCAGCTGCTGCACGCGCGCAACTGGACGCGCTCATGACGGCGCACGTCGTCTACCCTGCGTGGGATGATGAGCCGGCGACGCTCTCCCGAAAGATCTCCCACGAGTTGCTCCGCACGGAGCTCCGGTTCAACGGAGTGCTTTTCTCGGACGATCTCGAGATGAAGGCGCTGAGCTCGCGCATGACCCACGCCGAGAGCGCGGTGCGGGCGGTGCGAGCGGGATGCGACGCGTTGCTCGTATGCTCGAAAGAGAGCGCGTGGAGAGAGGCTCGCGAGGCGATCGCGAGGCGCATCGAGCAAGACTCCGAGTTTCGCGAGCGCTGCGACGCGGCGCACGACCGCTTCGTAAGGATGCGCAGGCGCTGCCCACCTCGCACACCAGACCTTGCTCGCATCGGCACCGAGCGCGGCGATCGGGCCCTTCGACTCGCGCGAGGTGAGTCGTGAGTGTCGCGATCGTCGCGCGGCGCATGGTCACGTGTGATGCGGCGCGTGCGACCTCGGCGGACCCGCTCGGCGTCATCGAAGACGCCTGCGTCGTGATCGATGATGGGCGCGTCTTGTGGGTCGGCAAGCAAGCGGACAACACACTCGACACGGAGACGACGCACGACGCGGGTCCGCTGCTCACTCCCGCGCTCGTCGACGCGCACACGCACGCGGCGTGGGCCGGCTCGCGCCACGCCGAGTACGAGGTCCGCATGCGCGGCGGTGATTACGTGCAAATCGCCGCAGCAGGCGGCGGGATCGCCTCCACGCAACGCGCTGTCGCCGCTGCTAGCGAAGACGAGCTCGCCGTGACGCTCGAGGCTCGCCTCCGGAGGATGGCCGCGCTCGGCGTCGGCACCGTCGAGGTCAAGAGCGGCTATGGACTGCTCCCCGCCGAGGAGCTCAAGCTCCTTCTTGCCATCGCGCGCGTCGCAAAACTTCCGAAGATGCCGCGCGTCGTTGCGACGTATCTCGCCCTCCACGCGTTGCCGAAGGACTGGGTCGACCGGCGTGATGAATACGTCGACCGCGCGTGCGATCTCTGCGCCGAAGTGGCCGAGCGCAAGCTCGCATCGTTCGTCGACGCGTACGTCGACCCGCACGCGTTCACGGTCGCGGAAGCGCGAAAGCTTGGCCTCGCGGCGAAAAAGCACCGGCTTGGCGTGCGCCTCCACGTCGGTCAGTTCGGCGACGTGAAGGGCGCAGAGCTCGCGGAGGAGCTCGGGGCGGCGAGCGCGGACCACCTCGAGCACGTGTCGGACGAAGGCATCGCAGCGCTGGCTCGTGGCGGTGTCACCGCAGGTCTGTTGCCCGTTGCGTCGTTCACGCTCCGGCAGGCTCCGCCTCCGGTCGCCCGCATTCGCGAGTTGGGCGTATCGATCGTCGTGGCCAGCGACTCGAACCCCGGCACCGCACCCACAGAGAGCTTGCCGCTCGCGATGGCGCTCGCGGTTCGATCCTACGGGCTCTCCATCTCCGAAGCACTCTTGGGCGCGACTCGCCACGCCGCGCGCTCCTTGCGATTGCCTACGGGCGCGATCACGCCAGGAAACGCAGCCGATTTCACCTCATGGGACCTGCCGCATGAAGCGTGCATCATGCAACCATGGGGAGTCGCACGCACACGCGTCGTCTGGCGCGACGGCGAAGTGATCTCAAAGCTTGGCGAGCGCGACCTTTAGTCGTTCAATGCCGATCATCACTCGGTCGAGGGGCGCTGACGTGTAGCAGATGCGCGCGTGCCCCGTGAACGCCGCGCCGAACGCCTCCCCCGGCGCGAGCAGTACGCCCTCGGCGACCGCGAGCTTCAAGAGCTCCGATAGTGGTCGGCCCTCGAGCACCTCAGTGAAGTCAGCGAAGAGGTAGACCCCGCCCTCGGCGAGGAACGCGCGAACCTTCGCGCCGCGGAGGGCGTCGTGCGCTGCGTCGCGCGCCTCGAGATAGTACGATCTCGCATTCGCCACCCACGGATCGTCGCCGAGCGCCGCGAGCGCTGCGCGCTGCATGAGGACCGGAACGTTGAAGACTGAGTGGGTCGACACCTTGCGCATCGCGGACACGACCTCGCCGGGCGCGATCACCCACCCCACACGCGCGCCCGCGAGCGCGTGGCTCTTGGAGAACGAGTACGCGCTGATGGTCCGTTCGGCCATCCCGTCGATTCGAGAGATCGACACGTGCTCGCTCGCGAACGCGTAGTCGGCGTAGACCTCGTCCGCGAACACCCAAAGATCGCGCTCGCGCGCCAGCGACGCAATAGATGATAAATCACGCGTTGAGAGGGTCTTGCCGTCGGGGTTGTTCGGCGTGATCAAGTAGATCGCGCGCGTGCGGTCGGTCACGTGCTCGCGCAGCAACTCTCCGGCGACGAGCGAAGGATCCGCGTAGAGGCGAGAAGTGAGCGGCACCTCCACCACGCTTGCGCCCGCGCTCGCGAGGATTCCATGAGCGAGCGGCCAGTACGGCGACGCCAGCAGCACCTCGTCGTTGGGTTCGAGCACGACTCGGGCCGCGCACGAGAGCGCGTGCGTCGCGCCTACCCCGAGCTGGATGTTCGACTCACCCGTCATCGCCGGAAAGCCGCGTGCGCGAGCGTGCGCGTGACGTGCGAGCGCGTCGCGAAGCTCTGGGAGCCCAACGGTCGCGCCATACGCGTAGATCTCCGAGTCCGCGCACTGGAGGTGGCGATCGAAGCGCGCAGCGGCGGGAGGCGGCAGGCAGGTGTCGCCAATGTGGAGCGGCACGAGATCTCCGCCTGCCGCGCGACGCTCGGAGATCGCGCGCTCGAGCACGGAGAAGATACCAGGTCGGATCGCGTGCGCCGTCTGCGACAGCTTGGCCATCGCGCCAGTCAAGCGGTCGCAGGCGAAGCGGTCAACCCGAGTCTGCGTGCTTGCCCAATCCGGCCGGCGGGCGCGTGGCGCTCTCGCGACACGAGAGCACGGCCAACACGAGCAGCGTGGCTAGATACGGCATCATCGACACGACATCGTGGAGCGCACGGCTCTGCCCTTGCAGTGCGCCTTCGAGCGCGTCGAGCGCCGCGAACGCCACGCATGCGAGCGCCGCGCGACCAGGCATCCACCCCGCGACGATGACCGCCGCGAGCGCGATGAAGCCGCGACCACCGCTCATCCCCGATTGAAACTGGTGCTGCTCGAACGCGAGCGCCGCGCCGCCCAGCCCTGCGAACGCTCCGCCGAGGCTGACGGACGCAATGCGCGTCCGCGCGACGTCCACGCCCGCGCTCGTGGCGGCCCAAGGAGACTCGCCGCACGCGCGCACGCGCAAGCCGAACCGCGAACGGTCGAGCATCCATACGAGCGCGACCGTCGAGAGCAAAGTGACGATCGCGAGAGGATCGAGCACCGTGCGCACGAGCATCGACAGACCGGAGGTGCCTTCGGATCCGAAGCGGAACGCCTCGATCGCGGGCGAGTTCGAGCTGGAGTCGTAGAGCGCGCGCAGCACCACCCGTGTCCCGCCAGCGGCCGCGAGGTTGAGCGCAATGCCGCTGACGATCGCGTCCACCCTCCCCTTCACGACCAAGAGCGCGTGGACCAGACCTACCGCCGCGCCCGTTCCGACGCCTGCCAACGCACCCAGAGCAGCGCTCCCAGTGGAGTGCGCGACAGCAACACTCGCGAGCCCGCTGCTGAGCAACATGCCCTCGAGCCCGATGTTCACGACGCCGCTCTTCTCGCTCAGGACGCCGCCCTGCGCGGCGCACACGTAGGGCACGCTCGCGCGAAGAGTCTGCGCGAGCATCGACAGAGACAGCACGGCTCCTAGCGCGCTCACGCCGGCGATCTTTCTTTTGAAACGAGCGTTGACGCCCTCCTGATCCACGCGCGCACACGCTCGTCACCCAGCGCGACCGCGACGATGACCACCGCCTGAACGATTTGCATCGCCTCTCGTGGGATGGTGGCGTTGAGCGCCAGACCTCCTTGGTCGAGCGTGCCGAAAAGGAGCGCAGCGAACACCATCCCGCTCGCTCGACCGCGGCCGAGCAACGCGACCGCGAGGCCTGTGAAGCCCGCGCCCGCTCCGAGCCCTTGCTCGAAATACCCTTTGTATCCGAGCACAGTCGCGGAGCTCGCGAGGCCCGCGACCGCTCCCGACAACACGAGAGCCTCGGTGACCCTGCGCGCGACGGGCACTCTCTCGGCGCGACACGCGTCTGCGTTCTGGCCGACCAAGAGCTGCTCGCGTCCAGCGCGCGTGCGGGGCCACAAAAAGGCTGCCAACAGCAGCGTTATCAGCGCGACGAAGATCGATGTGTTGGCGGCGCTCCCTTGGAGCGAGCTCACCCAATCACCCAGGCGGTGCAGGCGAGCTCCCGGAGCGACGTCGGGCGTCCGCACGGTGCCCTTCTGCGCGAGGCCGAGGCCGAGCAATAGACCGACGAGCGCGTCTGCGATGCGGTTGGTCATGATCGTGCTGATGACTTCGTGTGCGCCGAGTCGCGCGCGGAGCAACGCGGGGCCGAGCGCCCAAAGCGCACCAGCGATCGCCGCGACGAGCAACAACAGCGGCACTGCCAAAAAGCCCGGCACGGACGGTCCAAGCGCCGCCCCCACGCTCGCGACGGCGAGACTTGCGACAGCCATCTGGCCCTCCGCGCCGATGTTGAACAGCCCCGCGCGAAGGGCGAGCTGGACGGCAATTCCACTGAAGAGAATCGGCGTGGCCTTGAAGATGACCTGACCGGCGCCATATGCCGTGCCCCATGTTCCGCTCCACAACAGCCCCACCATGCTCGCTGGAGACTCTCCATACGCGAACACGATCAAGGAGAACGCGAGCCACCCCAGCGCGAGCCCGATGATCATCGCGAGCAGATCCGCCTCGAGACGAGACCTCACGAGGCCTCCGCCCCACCGAGCATCAGCTCGCCCATGCGTTCGACCGACGTGTCCGGCGCGAGATCTGCCACGACACGCCCGTGCGCCATCACCAGCACGCGGGTCGCGAGCGCTCGAAGCTCCGATAGATCGCTGCTGATGACCAGCACTCCGGCTCCGTTCGCCGCAGCCGACTTCACGCGCTCGTGGATCGATCGCGCGGCGCCGACATCCACGCCTCGCGTCGGGTGGCTCAGCACAAGAAGAGGCGCGTCACGCGCGAGCGCCCTCGCGACGGCTACTTTTTGCTGGTTTCCGCCAGACAATGCGCGAACAGACAGCGCGAGATCACGCGGCTCCACGGCGCCGTCCGTCACACGCGCCGTCGCCTCCGTGCGCATGCTCGCGGCGTCGAGCACTCCAAACTTGGTGAAGCGCCCGTGCTCGCCAAGCAACACGTTGTCGAGCACGCTCGCGTCGAGCACGAGCCCGTCCTTCTGGCGATCTTCGTGCACTACGCTCGCGCGCTCCAAGCGCATTGCGCCTTTGTCTGCGGTCAGGAGCCCGGCGATCATTCGGACGAGCTCGCGCTGACCGTTGCCCTCGACGCCGGCGACGCCGACGATCTCACCCGCCTTCACAGAGAGCGTCACGCCGCGTAGCGCACGACCGAGCCAGACATCGCGCATCGAGAGCACCTCCGCTCCCAGCTCGGCTGGCTCTCGAAGCAGCGCGGATGGCGGCTCTCCGCCCATGATCGCGGCGGTCAGGGCGTGCGACTCGGTGGGATCATCCTGCCGCACGTCTCGCGCGAGCACGGCCTCTCCTTTGCGCATCACCGTGACCGTGCGCGCGTGCGCGATGACCTCGCCGACTTTGTGCGTCACGACGATCATCGTCTTGCCGGAATCGACGAGGCGCGCGAGTGTCATGTAGAGCGCATCGATCTCTCTCGGCACGAGCACCGCGGTTGGCTCGTCGAGCACGACGGTGCGCGCGCCCTTGTAGAGCACTCGCGCGATCTCAAGGCGTTGACGGTCACCCACACCAAGGTCGCGCACGAGCGAACGTGGGTCGAGCTTGCAGCCTAGCTCTTCGCAGATCGAGCCGAGGCGCGCGCTCGCCTCGCGCTCGTCCAGGCGCCACCGACCCTCTGCGCCGAGCATCACGTTCTCGATCACGGTAAGCGGCTCGATGAGCGCGAAGTGCTGCTGAACGATGCCGACACCGCGAGAAATTGCCTCTCTCGGCGTGTGGGGAAAGAGCATCGGCCCTTCGAGCTTCACCAGGCCAGCGTCTGGCTCCACGAGGCCGCACGCGATCTTCAGAAGCGTGCTCTTTCCGGTACCGTTCTCTCCGATGACGGCGTGGAGCTGACCAGAAGCGAAAGACACTGTGGCAGCACGCACGGCTAGCGCGTTTCCGTAACGCTTCTCTACTCCGATCAGCTCGATCGCTTTTGCCACCTCGCCCAAGCTATTCGATCCTCGCGCGACGAGATGTAAAAGACACCCCTCCGCGGTCGTCGCGCACGACGAACCACAGGAGCTCGCTCCGCGCGCGATCGGGCTTGTCCAGCGCCACTACCGTGAGCGTCGCGCCGTCAGCGTCTGGACGCGCGAACTCGTCTCGGAGCTCACCTTGGGAAGTGAAGAAGAACACGACGACGTCCTCGGTCTGTCCGAAGTACGTCTCCACGCTCTCCTTGGTGACGTCGAGCTGTAGACCGTGCTGCCCTTCGACGGCGCATCCGCTGACGGATTTCACGTCGCATGCCTTCAACGTGCGCTCCTCCGTTTCGGGCCAAATCAAGCCATCTACACGCAGCCGCGCGATCACTGGGTTGGCGTTGCGTAGACCGCGCAGCACCGTGATGCGCTTCTCGCCCCACACGAACGTCGCGCGATCGTTCGTCCTGCCGCTCGCGTCCACGCACGTCGCAGGCGCCAGCGCGTGAGGCGTCGGTGTCAGCGTCCCCGCGCACGCCGCGAACACCACCCCGACCGATCCGATGGGCGCGTCCGCGGGCGCACCGTCGAGCGCAGTTGACGGGACGGTCACGTCGAAGCTCGAGCCGCTCGTTTGAAAAGACGAAACGGCCGAAGCGCAAGCAGGCAACTCCGACGAGCCGGAGTTGACGCACGTCCCCCACCCCACGGAGATCGCGCGTCCCTCACCCAACGGATCGGCGATGAGCGCCTCGAGGTGCACCGTCTCGCCTGGCTCGGCGAACGGCTTGTCCGCCTGCACGGCGAGCACACGAAGCGAATCCACCAGGCTCGCCGGCGGGAACGTGTTGGCGTCGCAAGCCAGCAAGAACAAGGCACCGCCAGAGAGGATCAGTCGCGCACTCACAGCTCACCTCTCAGGCCCAGGTTCGGCAGTATCGGCAGCCCCTTCACGGGCACCACGATCGAGTTGTCGAAGTTGGTGTTGTAGCCTTCCACGTTGCGATGGTTGATGGCGTTGATGACGTCGAGGTAAACGCTGAAGCTCGCGGTCTTGCCGAACGACCATTTCTTCTCGACGCGAACATCTACTGAAAAGAACGCGGGGAAGCGTGACGAGTTGAGCGGGCGTTGCTCGACCGGCGCATACGCCCCTGCGTCCGCATCGAAGGCTCCGCCGAGCACGGGAGTGTATGGGTTGCCCGTCACGTAGCGCACGCGCACGCCTGTCTCCCATCCGTGACCGAGTCGATAGCTGCCGAGCGCTGAGAGCACGTGCGTCTGATCGTAGTCGAAGCGGCGGAGATCCTGCTCTGGCAGGCTCCTACGCTCACTGCGCGAGATCGTGTACGCGATCCATCCCAGGAAGCGCGCGTCGGGTTTGTACTTGAGCAACACCTCGGTGCCATACGCGAAGCCCTCGCCTTCGTTGCCGTACCGAAAGCCGCTCGTCGTCGTGGGGTCCGCTCGGCGCGAGACGAGATCGTAGAGGTGCTTGTAAAACGGCTCGATCGAGAGCTCCACGCGGTGAAGGAGATCCATCTCGATGCCCATCGAGACCTGCGCGCTACGCGCCGCGTGGATGTTCGGAGTGCCGAACACTGGATCATTCTCGTAGACCTGCGGGCCCTGCGCATACAGGCCCGCGGCGGCCTTCACCATCAACTTGCGGTCCGGCGAGACGAGGTAGCGGACCGTGGCGCGAGGCTCGACGAGGACGCCAGGTACGCCGGCGAGCATCTCTGCGCGCACTCCGAAGATCGTCGTGAGGCCCTTGCTCGATCTCACGTCGACGCTCGCGAACGCGGCGGGATTGAGGAACGAGAACGTTCGTTGCTGAGTCAAGCGTTTGCGCCCGAAGAGCGGCCCGCTGTCTGGCTCTTCACCGGAGGGCACCGCAGGAAAGCGTAGATCGAGCTCGTACGAGCCGCCGTCGACGTCCAGCCCTCCGAGCAAGCGCGCGAATTTGCCGAGCGGAGCGTCGACCTGCGCCCGACCTGCTCCGCGGTACACGTTGTTCATTCCGTTGAGCACGCTCCCCAAGCTGATGGCGATCGAGTCGCGACCGAACGAGCCCTGCGCGCTCCATCGCGTGCCACCCTTGGTCTTGCCCTCTGCGCGCAACGTCTCCCGCCAGAACACAGTCGTGTTCTTGAGGTCACCGGTGAAGCCTGGGTCGTCGGTGGCAGACGGCTGGATCGTGAGCGCGAGCGCGTCGTTCGCGCCGATGAAGGTGGAGCGGAGGGTGGCGCCATCGAAGAGGTCGCGCTCGATCATCGCTTGGTAATCGTAATAGACGGGAGCTGCAGTGACGCCGAGCGAGAGAGAGTCCGCGACGCTCGGAAACCACGCATCGATGTAGCTGCGACGCGCGGCCACGAGCACGCGCGTGTGCTTGTCGAGTGCTCCTTCAACGAGAGCGCGAGCGTCGATGATGTCCGCCTTGAGCACGCCATGGATGCCCTCTCGCGTCGGCCCACGCAGACCCATGTCGACGATGCCGCCGATGCCTCGCCCGTAGGCGACCTCGTAGTTACCTGGGTAGACGTCCAGCCGCTCGATCAGCTCGGTCGGCACGATCGCCGAGAGCCCGCCGAAGTGGAACGCGAGCGGCACACTCGCCCCGTCCACGAACACTTGAGAGTCCTGCGGAGAGCTCCCGCGCAAGATGATCAGCCCGCTGAACGCAGGCGCGCGCGCGACTCCTGGCAGCGACTCGATGGTGCGCAGCGCGTCACCGCCAGTTCCAGGGATCGTCTCGATCTCGCGATGATCGAGCGTGCGCCGCGTCGCGCTCGACGTCGGCTTCTGGCCGGAGACGTGAACATCCTCTGGCGTCGGCGGAGTCGGAACCGGTGTTGGTGTCGTTGTTGTCAGCGGCGTTGGTCTTGTGGTCGGCGTTGGTGTCGGGACGGGGTTTGGAGTCGGGCCCTTCAGGTGGAGGCCGAGCGTGATCTTCGCCTTGAAGGGTTTGTCGGCGCGCCTGGCGGGTGAGAAGACGTAGCGTCGCGCGACCTCGAGAGCGATCTCATCGAGCGCGTCTCCCGTAGGCGCGGCGAGAGTGGCGTCGATCACTCTCCCGTCGACGTCGATCGTCACGACGACGCTGACCTCGCGTTCCAAGCCGATCGCTGCGTCCGAATAGATCGGCGTCGCTGCGGTCTCGACCTTCGGAGGCACGAGCTCTTGCGCGCCCGCGGAGCTCGACGCGCCCGCGATCGCGATGGCGAGCAGAATGCTTTGGAGACGCCGCACGGTGCAGCATCCATATCGCCAGCAAGGGCAGCAACCAAGAGTGTTAGGTTGCGCCCGTGAACGATCCCAAGTCGATCCACAAGCGCTTCCTCGACTACCGCGACAAGCACGTCTACTTCGGTCGCGACATGAAGATCTTCGATCTGCCGACCTTCACGACGTTCGACGCGGAGTACTACGAGCTACGCGCCAGAGGAGAGGACCGCGACGACGATCAAGAGGCGCGCCTAGAGGAGCTCGCTCACCTGCTCCATCGCGACTAGTGCCTCGATTCTATTGAATCGACGGCACTAGGAAATTCGCGGGAGCGAATTTCGGGTTTGGGCGAAGCCCAAGTAGACCGTCTAGTGCCGCGATTTGCGGCGAAGCTGCTCGTGCGCAGCACCCGTCGTTTCGACGGAATCGCGGCACTAG
>JANYHY010000021.1 GCA_025362165.1 Myxococcales bacterium
CTTGATGGTGGAGAACACGAGCTACATGTTCATCACCGGGCCAGACGTCATCAAGACGGTGACCCACGAAGAGGTGACGAAGGAGGCGCTCGGCGGCGCGAGCACGCACGCCCAGAAGAGCGGCGTGTGTCACCTCACCTCACCAGACGACAAGACCTGCATCGCGCAGGTGCGTGAGCTGCTCTCGTTCATGCCGTCCAACAACCAAGAGGATCCGCCGTTCAAGCCGACGACCGATCCGCCGTTGCGCGAGGTTCCAGAGCTCGACGCGATGATCCCGCTCGAGAGCAACCGACCGTATGACGTCAAGGACGCGATCCGCGCGGTCGTCGACGACGGTCACCTCTTCGAGATCGCCGAGGCGTACGCGCCGAACATCGTCGTGGGCTTCGCGCACGTGGGCGGTCGATCGGTGGGCATCGTCGCCAACCAACCCATGGTGCTCGCAGGCGTGCTCGACATCGACGCATCCATGAAGGCCGCTCGCTTCGTGCGCTTCTGCGACTGCTTCAACATCCCGCTCGTCACGTTGGTGGACGTGCCGGGTTTCTTGCCGGGAACCGAGCAAGAGTATGGCGGCATCATCAAGCACGGCGCGAAGCTCTTGTTCGCGTTCGCCGAAGCGACGGTCCCGAAGGTCACGGTGATCTTGCGCAAGGCCTATGGCGGCGCTTACGACGTCATGGCCAGCAAGCACATCCGCGCGGACGTGAACCTCGCGTTCCCCACCGCAGAGATCGCCGTCATGGGTCCCGAGGGCGCGGTCAACATCGTGCGCAAGAAAGAGATCGACAGCGCCAAGGATCCCGTCGCCGCGAAGGCCGAGTTCGTCGCGGACTACAAAGAGAAGTTCGCCAACCCATACAAAGCCGCCGAGCTCGGCTTCATCGACGAAGTGATTTACCCGCGCACTCTCCGCGCACGATTGCACCGCGCACTCGAGATGTTGAAAGACAAGCGAGACACCAACCCTCCGAAGAAGCACACGAACATTCCGCTGTGAGTGAGCCCCCTCCCGACCCTCCCGACCCTAGAAGCCACACAATTGTGGGATCTTGAGCCTCCCGACCTCCCCACGGCCGTCACGAACCTGGGGGAGTTGGAGGGCGGCGCCGCAGTCATCGCATCTGGCATCGGCGTGGCGCCGATCAACCCGTCGCGGCACAATGGGGTGGTGCGACCTTACGCGTTGTCTGTTGCGATCATGCTCGTGCTCGGCGCGCCGTCTGCGTTTGCACAGGACGAGTCGCCTTTGGACAAGGCGCTGCAAGAGGCAGGAGCCGGACATCTCGTGAAGGCGCGGGCAGATCTCGTCGCCATCACGGAGGCGCCAGTGCCCGACGGAGGAACGGACCTCCGTGAGCAAGCCAAGCGCCAGCTGGATTTGCTGACTCCAAGGATCCCTCGGGTTCACATCATCGTTCCGCCAGACGTCCTGATCGTCGGAGTGACCATGGATGGCGTTCCGCTCGATCGATCGCGCGTGGACGAGCTCCGCCGAGTGGACCCTGGAGAGCACGTGATCGTGGCGTCGGCGATGGGAGGCATCATCTCCAAGCCCGCGATCGTGATGGCCGAGGAAGGCAAGACAGCGGCCGCGACTCTGTCGTTCGTGAACGACGCTACGACAGACGATCCCGTTCTCAGCAAATGGAGGCGCGAGAATTCTCGGCACACCGTCAGCTGGGGCCCGGTCGGACTCGGCGCGGTCCTGCTCACGTTCGGCACTGTGGTCTCTGCATTCGCGTTCTCCAGCGGCTATCCGGTCGGGTTCGTGCCTGTCGTCGGTCCGTTCATCGGGATGAAGCAGGTCGCTGACAACGACCACGGTGGTTTCCTCGACTTCTCGGGGTTCGTTGAAATGATCTTTCTCTGCACTGGGGTGATTCGCGTCGTGGGTGGCAGCTTCCTCACGCTCGGTCTTTTCGGGTCCCAGCAGTCGTCCGTCGCGGTGCACGTAGTTCCAACGCTGACCGCGAGCGGTCGAGGCATCGGCGTCGGCGGCCAATTCTGATCAGCGACCGACGTGCGTCGGAAAGGAGGTACATCCTTTCGGAAAGGATGTACCTCCTTTCGGACAGCGACTTATCATCCCGAGCATGACGACATCGTTGGGCAACATGCGCCGCATCAAAGCCAAGGGTAAGGCTCTTCAGAAGGGAAACGCGGCGCGCGCTCGCAAATCGATCGCACGTATCGTCGCGCTGAAGAAGCGCGTGGAGCAATCGTTCTACGAGATGGGCAAGCTCATCAAGCCGCTCAAGGCGGCGGGGATGTTTGGTTCGCTTGGCTACGAGACCTTCGCCGCGATGTGCGACGCAGAGCTAGGAATCTCGGCTGATCAGGCGGACCGACTCATCGACATCGTCGACAACTTCACGCCCAAGCTCGCCACCACCGTCGGAAATTGGAAGGCGACCGCGCTGGTCGAGTTGAGTCGAGCGCTCGGAAAGCGGGTCACACCGTCGAGCCTGCTGCGACGTGAGCACGTACCTTTCGGCAACCATCAAGTGATCAACGTGCGCACCGCGACGGCGAACCGCATCCTTCAAGCAGCCAGATCCCTGCGCGACACCAAGCCCGAAGCCGGTCGGCGCGGAGTCCACGTCACCGCCGAAGAGAAGGCGCTCGTGAACCGGCTCGTGCGGGAGCTCAATCAGCGCAAAGTGAAGGCCAAGATCACGAGCGTCGCGGGCGGCAAGCTCAAGGGCGGCAAGCTCAAGATCGAAGTGAACGTCCACGACGTCCACGCGCTCGCCCTCGCGTTGAGCGCCGCCAGCAAGCGCTGAACGGGGGCGATAGCGGCCACAACTTGATGCCGCCTGCGGCGGACATCAACAGGCCTTCGGCATGGCGGAGTGCCTTTGGCACCATCAAATTTGGCCCAGTCGCACGAACCCCCTTATCGCCAAGGGAGCGGCGCTCGTCTGAATCGAGCGCGCCTCTGGAGGAAGCGATGAGCACGATGGACGATCAGGTCGACGCGCGTACGACGAAGCGAACCCCGTTCGAGGCGCTCGTGGAGGTCGTGGGTGAGACCATCGAGAGCGATCCGTTCGAGGCGCAGGCCGTGGACGTGTCCGAAGAGGGAATGAAGATGCGCACGGCGTACCTGCCAGAGGTCGGTCAGGCGCTCGTGTGCCGCTTTGACTCCGGCAAGGACAGCGTCACCGCGCAGGGCGAGGTCGTGTGGCAGCGCGCCGAAGCGCACGGCGGTGAGTTCGGGCTCAAGTTCACCGATCTGGACGACGCGAGCGAGAAGACGCTCGGCAAGATCATCACGCCGGTCGCCGCGACTCCGAAGGGTCGCGTGCGTTTGCACATCGAGGGCCTCGCGACGCCGATGCGCGCGAGCGTCAAGGGCTCGAACAAACGAGAGCTCACGGTAGGCAGCGAGTTCGGGTTCTTGCAGATCGGCAAACAGCTCGAGCTCGAAGACGCCGAGACGGGCGACAAGCGACCCGCGACGATCGATCGCGTCGAGGTCGAGATCGACGCCGCTTCAAAGGTGCCGCGCCTCGTGGTCGCGCTCAAGTACGACGACGAGCCCGCCGACGAGATCGCGATCGAGCAAGGCGATGAGCCGAAGGTCATGCTTGCGAGCGACGATGAGCCGAAGGCTGCGAGCCAGACGGACATCGTGGCCGCGTCGATGAAGAGCACGTTCGCGCGCAACGCCGCGAAGGTCACACCAGCGGTGATGGGCTTCTTGAAGACGATGCGCGCGCGCGCAGCCGAAGAGCTCGCCAAGCGTCGCGGCGGTGCAGAGGACGAACAAAAACAGAAGCGCATGACCTCTCCGCCTCCAGGCGGCGGGCTCCACGCGAGCGGTCGCAAGGTCGTGCGTGGCGCAGAAGAGGCGATGCCCGCCCCGAAAAAGTTCAAGCTCGACAAGCGCCGCGTCGCGCTCGGTGGCGCCGCGGCCTTCGCGCTCGTGCTCGTGGTGCTCGCGCTGCACAAGCCCTCCACTCAGCCCGCGCCCGTCGCGACTGCGGAGCTCGCGCCTGTCGACACCGCGCCGCAGCCGTTGCCGGTGGACCCGATGCTCACCAACGGAGCTCCGCTCGCCATTCCCACGGTCGTGATGCCGATGACCCAAATCGATTCGACGCCCAGCCACGCGGGCGACAAGCCGCCGAAGGTTCCGCCGTTCACCAACGGCAACACCACGCACGGCAACATCCTGCGCCTCAAAATGGACGGCAACATCGAGCACATCAACGGCGCGCCGCAGCCGACGGGCTTCTCTGTCAGCATCCCGGGTCACAAGTCGCTAGAGCCGGCAGGTCCGCTCGCCTCGCGCGACGGACGCATCGCCAGCATTCGCGTGAGCAATGATCCTGGCGGCGCACTACTCGACGTCGCGTTCAAGGACGGCGTGCCGGGCTATTTGGTTCGAGCCAAAGGCGACACGCTCGAGATCGTCCTCGCTCCGATCGCCGTCGCGTCACACGATCCGGCGACGCCGCCGAAGCACAACCCGCCAGCCACCGCAAAGAAGCCGCCCGCGAAGCCGACGCACGGCAAGCACTGACGCGCTGCGCTCAGCGCTTGCCTCTGCCTTTGCGCGTCGAGGCGTTGAGCACGGACTGACTCGTCGCGATGAGATCCCACCCGTCACGCTCTCCAGCGGCGATCCGGTGCGCGCCCGCGTAGGCGATCATCGCGGCGTTGTCCGTGCAGCTCGCGAGATCGGGGACATGCGCGCGTAGGCCACGCTTGGTCGCCTCTCCGATCACGCGCTCGCGCAGCTCTCGATTGGCCGCGACGCCTCCGCCGATGACGACGTGCTCGACGTTCTCGCGCTCGGCAGCGGCGATCAGCTTCTTGGTGAGCACGCCCGTGACCGTGCGCTGGAAGCTCGCGCAGAGATCCGCGGTGTCGCCGACGGAGAGCGGGCCGCGTAGTCGCACGAGCTCGGCGACCTGCGTCTTGAGGCCGGAGAAGCTCATCTCGAGAGAGCCGTCGTGCGCCATCGGCGCGGTGAGCTCGAAGGCTTGTGCGCGCCCGGTCGTGGCGAGGCGATCGATGACGGGGCCCCCTGGGTAACCGAGCCCGAGGAGCTTGCCGACTTTGTCGAAGGCTTCGCCCGCCGCGTCGTCGCGCGTCGCGCCGAGCTCGCGCACGGCGTCCGCGCTCGGACCATCCACGCGATAGAGCGCAGTGTGTCCGCCAGACGCCAGCAGCGCGACGAACGGAAAAGACGGCGCCTCTCTCACGCCGTCGCCTCTCCGCAGAAAGATCGCCAACAGGTGACCCATCAAGTGATCGACGCCGACGAGCGGCTTTCCCGCCGCCCACGCGATCCCCTTGGCCACTTGCACTCCGACGAGCAGCGCGCCGACGAGCCCGGGGCGATGAGTGACCGCGACGCCGTCGATCTGCGCGAGGGTCACCTTCGCGCGTGCGAGCGCCTCTCGCACGACCGGCACGACGTTCTTCGCGTGGTCGCGCGACGCCAGCTCCGGCACGACGCCTCCGTACTCTGCGTGGAGCCGCACCTGACTGTGCACGACGTCCGAGAGCACGACGCCGTCCTCTTGGACGAGCGCAGCTCCTGTCTCGTCGCAAGACGACTCGAGGCCCAGGATGAGCACGCGCGAAACCTAGTACGTCGTTCCGCAAGTCCCGCCAAGAATCGGCGCAGGCGGAGAATTCACAGGAAGACGGGAAGACGCGAAGGGTCGAAAGATCGCAGCCGCCGAACAATCCCAAAACCTTCCCGTCTTCCCGCCTTCCTGTTCCATCTGCCTCGTCGTCCAGGAGGCGCGTACGCGTTGATCAGAGCGCGCACGCGCCCTTCGTGCGTGTGAGCTCGAAGACGCCGAACACGTTCTGTACAGCAGGGCCTGCGTCAATTCCGTCCCCCCGTAGGGGTGGCGCGCCGCGGAGCATGCGCACCTCCACGTCACTGCCTTGCATCAACGAGACGACCACCGTGACGTCTCCGTCCGCCTCGGACGCGACGTACAAGAGGTTGCGCGTGCGGCCGTCGCCGAACGAGAGCGTCGAGATCGGATCATGGAACGCCTGCGGAATGGGCCGAAGCGGCGTCGCGTTGAAGCGATGGTCCGACGAGGTGATGACGCCGGGAGACTGCTCGAGGCGATCGGTGTTGAGCGTGAGGCAGAGGCGCGTGCCTGGGTCCACGCCCGCTCGCACGAAATCCGACGCGACGACAGCGCCCTCGTAGTGATCGTCATTCGTGTTGAAGCTCGTGACGTCCTTGCACGCCGAGAGCGCAACCGCCGCCGCGAGGGCAAGCGCTCTCACCTAGTGCCGCGATTCCATTGAATCGACGGCACGAGGAAATTCGCGGGAGCGAATTTCTGGGTTTGGGCGAAGCCCAAGTAGACCGTCTAGTGCCGCGATTTGCAGCGACGCTGCTCGTGCGCAGCACCCGTCGTTTCGACGGAATCGCGGCACTAGTGCGTTCCCCCGCTTGGGTGACCGGCAACGACGCGCGCAGCGGTCTCACGTACGCGCGGTTCGGGATCGGTCTTGGCGATCGCGGTGCCGACCTCTGTGGCGGCGCGCATGTCGAACGTCGCGAGCGACAGCAGCGCGGCCTCGCGGACGAGAGCGTAAGTGTCCTTCGTGGCGACGACGCGCAGCAGCGCGGAGGCCTCTGCGCCCTTGCCGTTTGCGCCCAGGCGGCCGAGCGCTTGTGTCGCCAAGATCCGGATCGCCCAGTTGTCATGGGTGCTCGCGACCTTGCCGACGACCACTGTGGCTTGTGGGTTCTGCTGGGCGCCGATGGCGGAGAGCGCGACACGCTGCACGGCCTCGTCTGGATCGCTAGCCGCGCGGATCACGGCGTCTTCCGCGCCGGGCGAGGTACGTCGCGACAAGAACACGATCGCCTTTCCGCGAAGAGACGCGTTGGGGTGACTTGCCAACGGAACGACAGAGGGCTCGAGCGCCTGCGCCATCGCCTTGGCCTTCGCCTGCGCAGCCGCGAGAGCAGGATCCGCGGTGAGATCGACGAACGGCGACAGCCCGCCTTCACCCGTACCGAGCGCGTCCACCACGCTGCGCGCGCGGTCTGCGCTCGTGAGCAACCCGGCCTCCGCGGCCTTCTTCAGCACCTCGTCGAACTTCACCACGGCGTTCGCTCGTTGGACAGGCGTGAACGTGCTTGGGATGAGCGCGTCGAGCGTCGCGTCCACTTCGAGCGTGGACTCGGGCACCGGCAGGACGTCGACGTTCGCTCTCGCGAGCTCCCGGTTCGCCAGCAGCATCAACGACGCGGCGCCAGCGCGCTGGAGCGCACTCGAGCTCGTTCGTGCGCGCGCGCTCTCGAGATCCCCGCCTGGGAACACCGCGTCTCCCATGGCACCGAGCGCGCTCTTTCCGCCCGGCGGATCTCCGGTCTTGCCGTTGGCTCCCATGCGCGCGAGCGCGACGAGTGCGAGCTCGCGCGGCAGTGCGTCGGGGCCTTGTGCTAGCGCGAGGAGCGTTGGCGCCTCGCTCTCCGCCTGAAGATCGCCGAGCGCGTACGCCGCGCCAGCCCGCGCGATCGCCCCAGAATCAGCTCGTCTCGCGACCGCGGCGAGATCACCGATGGAAGCTTTGTCCTTCAGTTGGCCGATGCCGAGCGCCGCGAGCGCAGCCATCTCTGGAGTGCCGCGCTTGAGCAACGCCTTCAACAGCGGGAGCGCGCGGCGATCGTTCATGCGCGATAGACCCCACACCGCCGCGATGCCGACCGGATCGCTCGGCACGAGCTCGTCCACGTTCGGTCCTTTGGGAAACAAGAGCGCAGAGTACTTCGGGAGGATCAGCGGATCCTTGAGCGAACCCACTGCGATCATCGCGCGCGCTCGAAGCGGCAGATCCGCGTTGCCGGTCGCGAACGCGAACAGCGCGGCGCCCGAGTTCTTGTTCTGCACGTAACCGAGCACGTCGATGGCGATGCGCTGCTGCGCAGGATCTCCGTCCGCGAGCGCGTCCAACAGCGGCTTGACTGCGCGCGCGCCGATCCGCGAGAGCGCCGTGAGAGCGGCTTCGGCGTCCTTGCCCTCGCCATGCTTCACGCGTTGTACGAGCGCGAACGTGAGCGAACCGTAGATGTCGATCAGCAGGTTTCGATACACCTTGCGCTGCGGGTTGCCGATCGCGAGCGGGAGCAAGTCCTGTTCGAGCGACTCGAGCGTTCCGCGCGCGAAGTTGATCTGGCTCGACGTGCGCGCCGCGCGCTGAATGAGCTCCTCATCCGGAGCGGCGCGGATCACGCGTCGCAAGAGCCGATCGGCCTCGTCCGTCTCTCCCTTGGTGAGCAGGAGGTCCGCGAGATCCAGGTACGTGATGAACAGGCGGTCATTGCGGATGATCGCTTGCTTGTACTCGGCGATCGCGTGATCGACGTCTTGGCGCGCGCGGTACATGTCCGCCAAGCGCTTGTGCGCGTCGGCGTTCTGCGGGTTGAGCTCCACGGCGCGCGCGGAGTACTTGATCGCGTCGTCGTCTCCCTTGCCGCCGGGGAGCTGGCTCGCGTACTGCGCCATGCGCTGATAGAGCTGCAGCGCCTGCTTGGGATCGACCGCGACGAGCTTCTCCAGCACCGCGATCGCATCTTGTAGCTTGTTCGCGGCGACGAGCGTTCGCTCGAGCGCGAGGTAGCTGTCGCTGTCTCCCGGCGCGAGCTGGACGATCTTGCGCAGCGTCACCTCTGCGTCGCCCAACCGGCGGAGATGGATCTGCGCCTCTGCGAGGGTGCGCCCAGCCTCGACGTCTGGCGGGTTACCCGCGAAGGCCGCCGCGAGGATCGGCACTTGCTGCTCCAAAATTTTCTCACGCGCCCAGAGCCCGACGATCTTCCCGCGCACTTCACGGGCGAGGAGCTTGTCGTTGCTCACCTTCGCTTTGTCGGCGAGCTCTTGCCAGATCACGCGCGCCCCGTGAAAATCATTCTTGCGCTCCAGCGCGTCGGCGAGCGACTTCTTGTAGCCGAGGTTCGCCGGCTCGAGCTGCACGGCCTCTCGGTAGGCCGCGAGCGCGTCGTCTGGCATGTCGTGCTTGCTGTACACATCGCCGAGAGCGCCGAGCGCGCGCGACCGAGGCGTGATCGTCGTGAGGATGCGCTTCCACGTCTGGATCGCGAGCGCGTTGTTTCCATCCTGGAAATAGCGGTCCCCGAGATCGACGAGGTGACCAGGATCGTTCGCGCCCACCGTGGCGAGCCGCTGCAACACACGCAGAGACTTCTCGTTCTCGCCGATGCGCCCGTAGTAGTCCGCCAAGCGCGAGAGAGACTCCTCGTCGTTGGACGCGCGCGCCTCGAGCTCCGTGAGCAGCTTGAGCGCCTTGACGCGATCTCCGCGCTGCTGCAGCGCCTCTACCTCTTCGAACACGAACTCCGGGTTGTTCGGCGCCGCGCGGATCAGCCCCTCGTACTCTGCGATCGCCTTGTCGAGATCGCCCTGCGTTTGCAGCAGGCGCACCATCTTGAGGCGCAGATCGATCTGGCGAGGGTTGATCGCGAGCGCCTTCTTGTAAGTGGCGATCGCGTTCACTGCGTCGCCGGTCTCCTCGTAGAGCGACCCGAGAAGCGCGAGCCGCGCGTAGTCCTGCGGGTGCTCGTCTTCTAGTTGCTTGATGAGGACCGGTAGCTGCTGATCCGCGCGATAAATCTCGGTGATCGTCTCGTAGATCTCCGTGCGCACCGCCGCCTCTTGGCCAGCGACCGCGAGCGCCTTCTTGAGCGTGGAGAGCGCCTCTGGGTTCTTGTGCGCCTTCGCCTGCGCCCTGCCGAGGTCCTTGAGCGCGGGCGCGAGCGTGCGGTTGTCGCCGGTCGCCGCCACGACGAGCGCTTGAAACTCCACCTCACTCTTGTCGTACTCACCGCGCGAGAAAAGCTCACGCCCGAGCTCACCCTTGACGAACAGGCTCGTGGGCTCGAGCTTGACGAGCTGATCGTGCCAGCTCTTTGCGGCGGTCCAGTCCTTCGCGTCGAGCGCGAGACCCATCAAGGTGCGCAGCGTCTGCTCCTTGTCGATCTGCGTCGTCTGCAGCGGGAGCGCCTGGGCGAAGCGAGTGGCCGCCTCTTTCACGTCATTGTGATCTTGCAGCGCGTGCGCGAGCGCCAGGATCGCCGCTGGATCGTTGGGCTTGAGAGCGATCGATTTCTCGAACGTCTTCTGAGAGTCCGCGTCCTTGTTCTCGAGCTTGTAGATCATCGCGAGCGCCACAGTCGCCGCATATTGCTCGTTGTTCGCGGCCAACGATCGCTTCTCGAAATCGGCGACGAGGTTGTCGAGCTTGCCGTCCCTCTCTCGATACAGCTGCGCGAGCCTCTGTAGGGGGAACACCGAGCCTGCCTGCGCGAGCACGATCTTGGTGTAGCGATCGATGAGCATCGCGGGCGTCTGCTCGACGACCGGATTCGGGTGTGGGTTGGTGTTTGGGTGTGGGTTGGTGTTCGGGTGCGGGTGCCGCCCGCTGGGGTCGAAGTCCTGCGCGAGCGCGGACGTCGCCGTCGCGAGGACCAAGGCAAAGGCTAGAGCGCGAGAGTGGCGTACACGCACGGGTGAAAGCTTAGACGCGTTTGCCGTCCGGCGCATGGGTCACGCGCGCCACATGACGAACGAAGCCAACAGGCAGAGCCCCAAGAGGAGCAACAGCAACGCCACGGCGAGGTCAATCGCGCCACGTTTGCGCGTGGGAGCGAGCGAGGGAGCGTCGGCGTCTGCTGCCAATTGCGCGAGCTCCCGTGAGGTGCGCCTGGCGCTCGCCAAGAGCAAAAGCGTCTCCAAGACAGCCGCGATCGCGAGCGCGCCGACGCCCACAGTGACGCCGCGCAGGTGCTTGTCCGCCCCGCGTTGCTCCTCTGCGATGCGCCCGTCGATCGCCGTCCAACGCGGAAAGCCGCCAGGAACGAAGCCCGAGTCGGTGGCACCGTCGCAAGGCTTCTCCTCGCCGCCGACGCGAACGGGCCACGCGAGCGTCGCGCCCGACAGAGTCTCAGCGCCGCTCGGCTCGCCAGAGGTGACCACCCAGACGAGACCTGCCGCGAGCGGTGGGGTCGTGACGTGAGCGCGCGGCGGCCCGGTATCACTGTTGAGCGGAAGGACCGCGGAGAACACACGACCCTGATCGTCGTCCACCTCTACATACGCGGCGCTCTGCGAGCCCGGCGCGACGATGTCGAACGAGAGTGGGCCTTCGTGCGCGCGATCAGGCACTTCCGCGACGAGCGCGCCCGCGGCGACAGGGAGCGCGCCGTACCAGGTGCCCTCGTCGACCCGATATCGCGCGTCGATCGTGACGCCCACGACATGAGCGAGCGGCATCAGCTCGATGCGCGTCCAACCATCGTCGCAGCTCGCACCCGTGGCGGTCGCGGTGAGGCCGAGCTCTGGAGTCAACGATAGCGTCGCGCCTTTGAGGACGGCGTGCGTCGTTTGATCCGTCAAGCGAACCCAACCTACGCCGTTGTGTCCAGGTGCCAGGCGGCCCGCGCGCAGCGTGACGTCGATGCCGACGCGCCCCTCGCGCTTGGACGGCTGCACCCAATGTCTGTCGCTAGCGGGTCGCGGCGGGGCGTTCATCACACTCGAGCCCTCCGCGAGCACGCGACCCGTGTCGTCGGTCACGCGCAAAACCACAGAGTCTCCCGCGCGGATCACGCCGAGCGCGAGCTCGAGCTCCGCCACTCCGTCCGCGTTGGTCGTGGCGTCCAGAGTGGCGGTCTTGCCGTTCGCGCGCGCGGTGACGTGGATGGGGAGCGACGTGGTCTCCTGAACACCCTGCTTCTCGCGGACGGTCATCACTTGCCACGCGATCGTCGTCTGGCCTTTTCCCTGCGGCGCTGCCCGCACGACCGCCGCCTCGAAGTCGTCGCGCGCGCCGATCCGCAAGCCAAGTGCGAGCGCGATCACCGCGACGAACGGCACGACGACGAGCGGCGCTCGTGACCGCGACCAATCCATGAGCGCAAGCCTACGCCAACGCGCTACACCGTGCTCATGCCAGATCGAGCGGTGCTCGCGTGCGAGCGTGCGCGCAGAGGCGAAGACGAAATGACGATCGTGCCGGCGGGCGTCGCGCGCGAGCGGTGGGTCGCGATGGGCGATCCGCAGGCGCCGCTCGAGAAGATGATGGCGATCCTCGATGCCCACGATCTGCTCGGCGAAGACGGCCAGCTGACTTCGCGTGTGGGTCTGGTGTCGATGGGCGATCACTTCGATTTTGGGACGGCGCCGCTCGCCATCGCGCGCGCGGATGGCCTCGCGTTCTTGTCTTGGCTCGTCGCGCATTGCCCGGATCAGGTCGTGGTGATCGCGGGCAATCACGACCTGGGGCGCGTCGGGGAGCTCGCTGGCTTCGACGACGAGACGTTTGCGTCCGCGAGGGAACTTGCGATGAGCGCATACGAGTCCGAAGACGCCGAGCTGGAGCGCGAGCTACTTCGACGTTACCCGTCGCTCCCGACGGCGGAGCTCGCCGCGCGCGATTTCTCGGCGTTCACTGTCGCGCAGCGCGAGCTCGTGACGCGCGCCTTGCGAGCGAGGCGGATGGTGCCCGCACACGCGCACCGCGACGACCTGTTGCTGTTGCACGCGGGCGTCACGCACGACGACCTCGCGACGCTCGGCTCGCCAGCGAACGCGATGGAAATCGCTGTGGCGCTGAATGACGCTCTGGCGACATCGAGCGCGCGTTTGCCGCTCCGCATCGACGACCTGCACGAGCCCGGCGACGCGCTGCGCGGTGAAGGCGGCGGCGTCTTTTATCACCGACCCACCAGCCGACCCGTCGTCCGCGAGCCCATGAGACGGCGGTTCAACCCGCGCACGATCCCTCGAAGCGTCACGCAAGTGATCGGTCACATCGCCGATGAAAAGTGTCGCGAGCTCATGCCGGAGTGGTCTCGCGGCGAGCCTGCGCTCGGTCGCCTCCGCACGCTCGTGATCGACGCGCAGCCGTCCTACGAGGTCGGCGTACGGGCAGGTGAGACGCGGATCGTCTTCACCGATGCACAGATGAACAAGAGACACGCGCGAGAGGTGGAGCTCTTGGACTTGAACGCGATGGCGCCGCTCACTCCCATCGGACGCTGACGCGACCTGCGTCGACCTTCGCGTCGCGCGGAGCGCCGAGCGCGCCAGGAGCGAGGACGAGCGAAGCCACATTGGCGGCGGAAATCAGCCGAATCAGGTTGTCCTTGTACTCTACATCGAACGCGACATCGCCTGCCGCGCCGCGCTCGAAGCTCACGCCGTACGCGCCGGTGTCCGCGCTGCGTAGCGATCGGTACGTCACTCGGGTTGGCCTCGGCGGGGCGCGAGCGTCTTTCGCCATCGAGACGACGGACGCGATGAAGCGCGCGACCAACGCGCCCGAGTGTCCTTCACCTGGGGCGCGATCGAAGCGCACCGAATAACCGGCACGTGCGGCGAGATCGCGCGCGAGCATTTCGCTCTGCGCGATGGGCGAGACCGTGTCCGCTTCGCCGTGGATCAGCCACACCGGCACGTGCCGCGCGTTCTCGGCGACATCGAGCGCGTTCACCGCGCGTGCGGCCTGCTCGTTCGGCAAGATCGACCGCACGTACGTCGAGACGTCGTACTTGGAGTCGCCGAAGAAGCTCGTGACGGACGCGAACACGTCGGGTCTGTGTAGACCGATCGTCGTCGCGCCTGCCCCGCCCATCGACGCGCCCCAAATCGACACGCGCGCCGCGTCGACGGCGATCGCGAGCTTCGCGGCGTCGATCGCGCGGAACACTTCGGACTCAGCGCGCGCCACGTACAGCGAGTTCCCGAGTCCGCTCGGCATCAACAACGGGACGTCGCTCGCGTCGGCTTGTTGGATCAGCTCTGCGATCGCCGCGTAGGTCCACATCGAGCCGTTCCACGGATGGAGGCCGACGAGCAGCGGACCCGGTGCAGCATCGTGATGTCTTGGAACATAGAGGACCGCGTGACCGCCGAGCGGCTCGGGGCTCGGAAAATCCAGCACGTGAAATCCGGCGCGGCTCAGCTCGATCGAGCCCATCAAAAGAGGGCCGGAGCAAGCGACACGCTTCTCGTACGCCGACACCTCGAGCGCGACCGACACGGTGTGCCGCCCGCTCGAGACGTGAACGATGAACGGACCGTGCGACGGCGTGTACACGACGTCATCGACGCTCACCGGGCCGCGGCCCGCGCACTCGGGCACCTCTACATAGGTGTGATCGTCTTGCGCGAGGAGCAGCGCGGTCGCCGTGTGGTGACCCGTCGACGTGCTGTGCATCGCCGAGTCGAGGGGCGCGCCATCGAGCGTCGCCTCGAGCCGAACGCCGTGCACCAAGCCTTGCTGATGCACCTGCGCGTGCGCCACGCCGCTCACACAAAAGACCGTCATCGCCAGCATCGCCCACGAGCGCATGGCTCTTGTATCGCACGGCGGACCGACCTAGATCACGCCGAACCCATGAGCGCAGCGACCTCCGCGACCGCGCCGTCCGCCGGCTTTCTGCGCGCGCGTGTGGGCTCACTGTTCGCGGTCGCGCCGCTCGGCGTGTGGACGGCCATCCATCTGTGGAACAACTTGTCGGCGTTTCAGGGGGCTGACGCGTGGGAGCAGTCCGTCACGACGTACTCACACCCGGTCGCGCAGCTGCTCACGGCGATCGTCGTGTTGTTGCCGCTCGTGCTCCACACCATCTGGGGTTTTGGTCGCTTGCTCACCACGCGCCCGAACAACGTTCGGTACGGCTTCTTCGCGAACCTCAAGTATGCGTTGCAGCGACTGAGCGCGATTGGAGTCATGCTCTTTTTGGGAGCGCACCTCTGGCTCGCGATGTTGCATCCGCGGTTGGTCGAGGGGCATCCAGAGGCATTCGCGGACATCTCGCACGAGATGCGGACGCACCTGCCAACGCTCGTCGTCTACCTGCTAGGCACGCTCGGCGTTTGCTATCACCTGGCGAACGGTCTCTCGACCTTCGCGATGGGTTGGGGTGTCGTCACCAGTCAACGCGCGCTCACCAAGCTCAACTACCTGAGCGGGGCGGTCTTCGTCGTGATGCTTGGGATGGCGTGGGCGGTCATCTTCGCGCTCTACAAGTCCGGCTGACTTCGCCGCGAACGCCTCGTCCCAGTGACAGGGCAAATGACGGAAGACAAATGACAGAAGGCGCCCCCCTTGCGGGAGACGCCTTCTGCCAACCGGTTCCAATAAGAGCGGAACCGTTACCGGAGCCCCTACTCTTCGCCGTCGTCGAGCCCGTGGCTCGAAGTCGGCGCGCCGCCCAACATGGACGGTACACCAGCGGGGGGAGCAGCCTTGGTAGACTTGCTCCCTTTCGACCCGCCGGCAGCAGGACGCTTGCCGGCGGACCTGCCAGGCCCGGTTTTGGCTGAAGCCTTTTTAGCTGGCTTTTTAGCAGCCTTCTTTTTTGCGCCGCCCTTTTTGGCAGAGCGCTTGGCCGACTTCTTGGCAGTCTTGCCAGCGGCCTTCTTCGTGGTCTTGGTCTTCTTAGCAGCGGACTTCTTCGCACCTTTTTTAGCAGCCATATGTAGCCCTCCTGATGAGGTGAATACATGACCTATATGGTCACGTACGTCACCTGTCAAACAAAAAAGTTACCAACAACCTTGCTTTTTTCCCTAGGGGGGTTCGTGTAAAAGTTACACTAACTCGTGCGCGACCTGCGAATCGTCCGATCATTACGAGGGTTTGCTCGCGCGACGCTGATCGCGATCGCGGTTCGAGGGCGATGAAATTTATTTTCGTGTCGGCGACCATCTTCGCGTGCGCTGGACGCTCTCGACCACGGAGCGCGAACACTTGAGGACGCAGTGGAGGGGTCCCTCCCGCGCCTTGACGTGCAGGACGACGCACAGATAGGGTGCCCGACGTTCGAGCGTCAGCAATCGCGCCGGCTTGTCCGGTGTCGGAGGAGGTTCTAGGAGATGGGTATCAGCGTTCTTAAGCGGAGTGTCCTCGCGGTCAGCACCGTTCTGCTCCTTGCGGCTTGTGGCTACTCCCAGTCGGAGATGGATGCCAAGCAGCACGAGCTGGATCGGTCGATCGCGGAGTTGAAGACCGCCAAGCAGCAGATCGAGGACGACAAGAAGAAGAAGGCCGACGCAGACGCGAAAGCGGCGGGGCTCTCTGAACAGCTCAAGAAGCTCGGCGTGGACCTCGAGAACTCCAAGAGCGTTCGCGACAAGCTCGAAGCGGCGATGAATGAGTACAAGGCGCGCGCCGATCAGCTCGCCGCCATCGAGCAGCGCTTCCGCGATCTCAAGGCACGCCTCGACAAGCTCAACGCTGTCGGACTCAAGGTCGTCGTGCGAAACAACCGCATGGTCATCCAGCTCCCCGGCGACGTCCTCTTCGACTCGGGCAAAGACGAGCTGAAGCAGGGCGGCAAGGACGTCCTCCTTCAAGTGGCCGAGGTCGTTCGTGGGGACACCACGCTCAACCAGCGTAATTTCCAGGTCGCCGGACACACGGACAACGCGAAGTATCCGCCGGGCGGCGCGTTCAAGGACAACTGGGGACTGTCGCTCTCCCGCGCGCGCACCGTTCTGCTGTTCCTCACGGGGGCCGTGGGCGACAAGACCTCCAAAGACCCGAAGAAGCAGGGCGGCGGCGGTTTGGACACCAAGCACTGGGCTGCCGCGGGCTATGGCGAGACGGACCCGCTCGCGGGCGATGTCACCAAGCAGAGCAACGATGACATGGGCAAGAACCGCCGCGTCGAGCTCGTCTTGCAGCCGAACGTCGAAGAGATGCTCAATCTCAGCACGATCAAGTGAGCTGACTCCTCGAAGAGCGGGGCGGGTCGCGAGGCTCGCTCCGTTCGCATTTTGTGGGGTACGCTTCTCGGCGATGCGCGTCGCGACCATCGACATCGGGACCAACACCACGCTCTTGCTCGTGGCCGAACGGGACAAGCACGACAAGCTCGTTGCTGTGCGCGAAGAGGCGACGATCACTCGGCTCGGTGAGGGCGTAGACGTCGCGCGCACGTTGAAACCCGAGGCGGTCGAGCGGACGAGCGCGTGCCTCGAATCGTACGCGCGGATCGTTCGCACGCTCGCGGTCGACGAGATCTCCGTCGTGGGCACGAGTGCGATG
>JANYHY010000036.1 GCA_025362165.1 Myxococcales bacterium
GCGCGACGACCGCAGCCGGATACGACTGCGGAATGACCCACGCGAGCACGTCTGCGATACGCGAAGCGTCCGCAGACTCGATCGCGCGCGTCACGAGGCGCTCCACCGCTCGCACGTCGCCAGGACGCAGCGCCACCAAGCGCTGCGACCAAGCCACTGCATAATGCCGCTCGCCAAGCGCCGCGAGGGCATCCGCGAGCGCAACGCACGAGGCTCCGCTCGCGTACGTGAGCTGAACTCCGCGTTCGATTGCGCTGGCTGCGGTCCGATCGAGCGCCCCCATGCATGCTCGTGCGAGCGCACTGGTGCCACGCACAGAATTCGGCTCCGCCCGACAAGCCGCGGTCGCCGCCTGCCTCGCGCTCGCGCGATCTCCAGCCGCCGCGTACGCTTCGGCCGCGACCGCTGCGAGCAACGCTTGCGTCTCCGGCGCCGCGAATGCTGCGAGACGCTCGATCGCGCGCGCTCTCGCGAGCTCGTCTTGCGCGAGCGCCGCGTTCACCCAAGCGAGGCTGATCGCTCGCGCGCTCACGTTCTCTCGCTCGAGCAGCGGCAGCGTCGTCTCGTTCGCCTCCGTCGCGTTGCCACGCGCCCGCGCCGCAGCGGCAACCGCCGAACGCGCCTCGAGCTCATCAGGACGCTCGAGCTCGAGCCCGAGGAGCCAGCGCCCTAGCCCGAAGCTCCGCGTGTCTCGCCCGAGCTGCTGCTCCAGGGTCCGAAGCCATGCTCCGTACTCTACGGCGCCATCCGCTCCGGCCAGTCTTTGCGCAGCAGACGCCGCCGCGGCGTCACCAGGCTCTGCGCCGAGCCATTGCTCGAACGCCCAACGCGCGAGCTTGGCGTGATGCAGCCTGTCCTCGGCGAGACTTGCCAAAGCCCTCGCGCAGAGCGCGCGACCCGCCAACGAACCGCGTGAGGCCGAGGCTCCGCGCACGAGTCCTTCCACGAGCGGGACCTGATCGCGCGTGCTCGCCGCGTATTCTTCGAGCGCTGCGATGACCTGCTCCTTGGACGGATCTTCGGCCAAGATGCGCACGTGCTCGAGCGCCGCGCGGTGTGGGCTCGCAAGCGGACCCGACGCGAGACGCGCGAGTTGCTCGTAGGTCGCGATGCGTTCGGCGCCCTGCGCACGCTCCGCTCGAAGCTCGAGGCGAGCAGACAGCAGCTCGAGGATCCCGGCGCGCAACAAGAGCTCGTCGAACGTCGTGCTTCCTCTTCCGGCGAACTCCAGGTCGAGTCGCGCGTCGAACGCAGCCCCGAGGGCGCTCAAGACATCGCTACCACTCTCGTCGATCACCGCCATCAGGATCGAGCGCGCGTTGCTCGCATCGAGCGCGCGTGTATGCGCTCGCGTGACCTCGCTCGCCGCCGCTGTCTTGCCGCGCTCGACGAGCCCAGCGCGCAGCGCGGCGGTCGCCTCGTCACTCGTCGGGTCCGCTTCGAATGCGCGAACGCAGTCCTCGAGCTCGGCCGCCAACGCTCCGGCCTGTCGTCGCCTGGTCGCCGCCGAAAGATAGTGCAGCGCGGCGGTCGCGGGATCGACCTCCTCCGGCGCCCAGCCCGAGAGCGCGGCGAGCAGCTCCAACGAGAGAGCGTCCGTCGAGTCGAGCTCCGCGGCGCGCTCCAGCACGGCGCGAGCCTTGGCCGCATCGCCACCGCGCGCATGCAGAACCCCAGCGCGCGACAAGATCGCCGCTGTCTGCGAGGCTCCGCGCTCGAGCGTCTCGGCAGCGTCGTCGTGACGTCCGACGGCCTCGAGCCACCCCGCGAGCTCCGAGCGAAGCTCCGAGTCGTCCGCGATCGCGAGCGCACGACCGGCGGCGTCGATGGCCTCTTCCAACGATCGCTCCTGACTCGCGAGCAACCTCGCGAGCGCGACGCACGCGGTCGCCTCCGCCTGCGCTTCCCCTTTCTCTGCAGCACGCGATCGCTCGAACCGCAGCGATGCCTCCTCGGCGCGCCGCTCTTTGCGCCTCGCGAGCGGATCGGCGTCACGCTGCGCCGAGCGCGCGCTGGCGAACGCAGGACGCGCGGCGCCAAAATCGGGCGGTGGCAGCGTCGCGCGCGTGTGGACCGTGGCGTCATCCCCGGACATCGAACGCACGATACCAGGACCGCCGCTATTTCACGTCCAAAGCGAAGGGCAACGCACAAACCGTGCGTTCTCCGTCCAGCAGCGGCGACATGCTCGCGGCGAAGACGAGCGCGTTGGGTGATACGCGCGCGAGCCAAGGAGAGATTTCGTCACGCGCGATCATCGCGGCGATTGGCGTGCGAGACTCCGCGTCGTCTCCTCCGCCCAACACCTCGGCGAAGCGGCCTCTGGCGGCGACGACTCCGACCTTCGCGTCAGCGGGCAGTCCTGCGAGCGCGCGCGCCTTCTCGATCGCGGCCGTCAGTCCGCCGAGCTCGTCGACGAGCCCACGCTCCTTGCCTTCGCGTCCACTGAAGATGCGCCCCTCTGCGCTCACGCTGACCTTCTCCACCGGGATCTTGCGGCCCTCGGCGACCCGCGCGAGGAACAGATCGTAGATGCCCTTCATGCTGTCGTAGACGCGCGCTTTGGTTGGTTCATCCCACGCGATCAATGGCGACTCGTATGCGGCGCGCGCCTTGGCTCCGGGGTTCTGCGTGTCGGCGGGGAACGTCTCTGCGTGAACGCCGATGCGCTCGAGCGTGTCGCCCACGGCGATCTTTCCGCCTACTACGCCGATCGATCCCACGATGCTCGTCGCGTCCGCGAAGATGACCTCTCCGGTCGACGCGAGATAGTAGCCGCCGCTCGCTGCCATTCCGCCGACCGACACGACAAGCTTCTTCTTGGCGCGGATGCGCATCAGATCGTGCCATAAGAGATCGCTCGCGAGCGCGCTTCCGCCGGGAGAGTCGATGCGAAGCACCACGGCCTTCACCGCGTCGTCCTTCTCGAGGTGCGCGAGCTCTCGCGACAAACCGGACTCGGTGATCCCGCCGTCCCCGAACATGCCGCCGCCGCCCATCGAGATCTCGCCCATCGCGCGCACCAGCACAATTGGCGGGTTCGAGCTGCCTCCCGCGAGCGCGCCCAACAGATCTCCCATGCCGTCTTCGTCGCCGCCTTGCGCGCCTGGACCGAACCGCACGACCTCGCGCACGGCGCTCGACTCTTTCTTCGCCGCCTCGCGTGCGTCATCGTCGTACCCAACCTCGTCCACGAGCCCCAGCGTCTTCGCGAGCGGCGGCGCGTAGGGGCCGTCTTCGATGGGTAGGTCCTTCTTCTTGCCGTCCTTGACGAGGTCGAGCCACGTGCGGCGCATGTCCGCGAGCGTGCCCTCCAGAGACGCGCGAGCTTCGGGGCTTGGGCCATCGCGCGTCAACGGCTCCTCCGCCCCCTTGAATTTGCCCACTTGCAGGAAGTCCACGTCCACGTGCAGCTCCTCGGTGAGCAACTTGTGCATGTAGACGACCTGCGCAGCGATCCCGATCGCCTCCACGCCGCCCGCGGGCGACACCCAAGTCTTCGTGCAGGCTTGCGCCGCGAGCATCGTCGTGGCGTTGCCGTACTCGTGCGCGTGACAATATACGGGCATTTTTGCTCGTATTTTGGAGAGGGCCGCGGAGAGTTCCTCTGCGCGCGCGAGGCCCATCGTGGCGCCGCCCAAGCGGATGAAGACCGCCACTGTGTCTTTGTCTTTGGCGATGTCGTCGATCGTGTCGAGCAGCGAGTCGAAGCTGCGTCGACGACCTGGCGGAGGACCGAAGAAGCCAGAGGACTCGACCTCCGGAGCACCAGTTGACAAGTCAATGATCGCGAGCGCGGGGCCCTTTTTTGGTGGCTTCGCGGTCGCGGTCGGCGTGGGACGTCCGCTGCAGGCTCCAGCGAGCACGAGCGACGCGACGAGCGCCGCCGTCGCGAGCTTGCTCATTGTGGCTCCGGTGTGGCCGCGCCACCGCCGGTGAACTGCGCGCGCTCCTTCACGTATGTCTGGTAGGAGCCCTCGGGCATAGAGTCGACGATCTCCTTGTAGATCTTCGCCCCGCCGCTCTTGTCTCCAGACTCCCAAAGCACGTTGGCGAGCCCGACGCGCGCGGGCAAGAACCCACCATTCACGTTGAGAGCTTGTTGGTAGTAGGTCTTGGCGTTCGGGAGATCGTGCTGCCGCTCGGAGATGTCTCCGAGCCCCGCGAGCGCCTCGGAGTTCGTCGGCTCTTGCGCGACCACTTGGCCGTAGAGCGACTTGGCTTTGTCGAGATCGCCCTTGTTCTTGGCGTCGTCGGCATGCTGCAACAACGAGCGCGGGTCGCCGCCTCCGTTGCCTCCGCTATTGCCTCCGTTGTTGCCTCCGTTGTTGGTGGCGTTCACGACGGTGTTGTTCGGGAGCGTGTTGATGTCGACAGTCGCCACTGTCCCAGCGTCCGGTGTGCCAACCAGCGCTGGCGCGTGATCGAGGTACGCTCGCAGCGCACCGAGCAGCGGATGAGTACGTGGTAGCGCGAGGAGGCGCTCGAGCTCTTTGCGTGCGCCGGTCTGATCGCCCGAGCGTGCGAGCGCGTATACGAGCGCAGCGCGGGCGCGACCCAAGTTCCCCTCGCCTGCCGCAGCGAGCCGGAGGCGGTCCAAGATCTCGGTGTACTGCGCGGGCGGCGTGGGCTCGGCGAGATCGAGCATGGCGAGCACGTATGCGGTGTCTGGCTGCGGTGCTCCGCCGGCGATTCTTGCCACGAGCGCGCGCGCGTCCGCGAGGTTGCCCTCGATGCGAAGCGCGTCGATCTTCACGCGCACGCTCGCAGGATCGTCGGGCGCCGCGGCGTACGCGTCATCTGCAGCCTTCTTCGCGGTTGGGACCGCCTCATCAAGGCGCCCCTTGGCCAAATGCTGGGCCTCACCCGCTGCATCGAGCTTCACCTCGAGCCATGGAACGTCGGCGAGCGTGACGTCGAGCTTGGCCATGTCGATGAGCACGCGCGGATCCCGATCCACCACCACGCTGGCCTTGTCGAAGTTCTCCTTCGCGGCGACCAGGTTGCCGTCGAGCATCGCTCGCTCGCCGTCGGACAAGAACTGCTGTGCTCGCGGGTCGAGCGGCGAGAGCGCCGACCCCGCAGGCTTCGCAGAGCCCATCAAATAAGGCTTCACGAGGACGAAGCCGACGATGCCCACGCCGATCAGCAACACGGTGGCAACGATCCAACCGCCCATGCGGCGGCGCGGCGGAGTATAGACTTCCTCAGCAAGCGACCCTCGGCCGCTGCCGCTCGCCTCGTCGCCATACGATGGCAAGGGCCTTCGAATTGGCGCCGTCGGAGGGGGGAGCGGTGACGACATTTCGATCTGCGGGACTGTCGCCGCGAGCGCCACGTGCGCGATCGTCGGCGCATCGCTCGGAGGCTCTGGGACTCGGATCTGCGGCGCTTGCTGGGTCTGGTAGTGGAACGATGGCGCTGGAGGCCGCGGATTTTGTGGCTCGGGTGCGGGCAACGCAGCTGTCGCGCTCGCGAGCGCGCTGGCACCTGATCCGGCCATCGTATGGGCCATCGGAGAGGTCGCTTCACGCGGCATGGTCGGCGGCGGCGGCACGGCGACGCCACTGCCGGCGGGTGGCCGCATCGTGTCGACACGAGAGCGCATCGGCGGAGGCACAGGCGTTCGCGGCGGCGGAGGCCTGGACTTCATGGGAGGACGCGCCGACGACTGGCTGTCCTCGGTCTTGCGGCCGTCAAAGAACGGCTCCAACTCCGCGATCGCTCCGAGCAAGCGGGCTGCTGCTCCACCACGGGCGAGCGAGTCTTGGCGGCCGACCTGCTTGGCCATGATCGCCTTTTGCAGCTCGCGCAGCGAGGTGAACACGACCTCCTTGCCTGAGACCGTGCGAACGACCCAACGGTCCTGCGCGGCGGCCTCGACGGAGCGTCGCACCTTGAACTGATGACCACAGTGCGTGCACTTGACGGTCGTCCCTCGCTCGCTCACGAGCGCGTCGTCGAAGTCGTATTCGCTCTTGCAGCGCTCGCACTGGACGTACATCGAATCTCACTCGTTTCTTTCACGCCCGAGGCCAAACCACAACGTCTGTCTCACCTTGCAGGCGCCCATCAGCCTGGGCGCGAACCTGGGTCGAGTTGCCCCGAACCCCGCCTTCTATGTCCCGCAAGGTATGGGACCCCGGTCCACAGCGTGCGTGAACAGAAGTCCACATGCGAGCC
>JANYHY010000043.1 GCA_025362165.1 Myxococcales bacterium
TCGCGACGAATGGGTCGCCGCTCTCGAAACGCGCATGGTTTACTTACGCGCCACGTGGCGTGGAGCGCGACGAAGCTTCAGTGAGAGGCCTGGGATGCCCAACGACCTCGCGCGAAAGGCGGAATGTGTTCCGGGTTCCCACCGCCGACCCTTCGGGCGTGATCCGCGGCTGCGCTCCTCTTGTTGTACGCTGACGCGCGGACATGGAGAGCACAATGAACCCCGAGGAACTCGCGTTCAGACAACACTCGCCGCGCGAACCATCGAGGCGAATGGGTCGCCGCCCTCGAAACGCGCATGATTTACTTACGCTCTCCAGGGTAGTCAACCCGTACCTCTGCGTGACCGTGACCGCTCACCGGATGGTGACCTAGCGCTGGTGCCGGCGAGCGCGCCCGTCAACGGCGGTCCCGTCGCTCGAGTGCTCACGGAGATTCGACTCTACGATTTTGCGTCCAAGCAGGCGCTGCCTGTACCGGTCACGCCTAGGACGTCGGTCTTGCCGCGAACCCAACGATCCGGCAACCGAACACCAGCCGAGACCTCATCCGTCTGAGACCGTCGACAACGGAACCCTCCGTTGAGGGCGTGCGCCGAACTCCGCGGTGAGCGGACAAATTCGGGCTGAACGAATCCACATGTAAATCTGGCGCAGACAGTGACTGTTCTTGGTTTGTGGGTGGTACAGAGGCGGCGATGCGAACGCTCCTCCTGCTCCTCGCGCTCCCTCTCGCTGCTTGCAGCGGTGGTGATCCGCTCGGCGGACCTTATGGTGGAACGGGCGCGTCGGTCGGGCCGAACGGTCAGCCGAATGATCCTGCCAACCCGAGCAATCCCAGCGACCCTAGCGACCCGTCGAACAACAACAACGGTGGGGCTGACGCCAGCACCAAGAACAACAACGGCGGCGCGGACGCAGGCAACAACAATAATGCCGTCGACTCGGGCAAAGTGCAGCAACCGCAAGCGCCGACCTGGACACAGATCTGGACGAGCTATCTAGCGGCCGGCACCAAGGGCAACTGCAAGAGCAGTTGTCACAGCCAGATGGGCTCGCCCTCTGCCGCGTACTCGTGGCTCAAAGCGAAGGGGTATATCAACGGTCCGAGCTCCGCGCTCGTCGATTCCTCGCAGTCGTGCCTGTCTTGGTACGGCGGCAACATGCCCCCGAGCGGACCGGGCTCGTGGTCTGCAGCAACCACCGACATGGCGGCCTGGGCGAAAGCCGGCGCGCTCAACAACTGAGGCAACATGGTCAAGCTCATCGCAGTCGCACTCGCGCTCATCTTCGCCGTTGGCTGCACCCATGTCGCTCCTTACGAGCGTGGTCGCCTCGCGCATCCCAGCATGACCACGGGCGGACGCGGCGCGGGCGAGTCTCACGTGTATGCCGTGCACGAAGGAACGACAGGCGGCGGCGAAGTGGCTGAGAGCGGCTGCGGCTGCAACTGATCTTCCAAAACACCAACACCTAGAGAACATGTCATGCGCAGTGTGTGCCGTTGGGGCGCCATCGCCAAGCGGCCAGGCGTAGCACGCCTCGCGCTCGCCACGCTCATCGCGTGCGCCGCCATTTCATGGGCGATCGGAGACGCGCGCGCGGAAGATGAAGTCTCGAAAGGCGAGACCGATAAGCCAGATGCTGGAGCGACCGAGACCGATGCTGCGCCCGCCAAGCCAGTGCGCCTCGAGGACACGGCACGCAAGCGAGCGACGCTCGAGACCGCCGCCTACACGGACTCGAACAATGTGTCGGTGCTCACGCCGTCTGTGGGATTCGGGATCGAGAATGTCGCGGGCGGCGCCGCATTGCGTGGCTCGTACTTGGTAGACGTGGTGAGCGCGGCCTCGCCCGACATCGTGTCGACGGCATCGCGACGATGGAGCGAAGTGCGTCAAGCAGGCACTCTCAACGCCGCGTACAAGCCGCGTGACCTTGGGCTCAACGTGGCAGCCTCTTTCTCGAACGAGCCAGACTACCTCTCATACGGAGGAGGAGGAGGAATCAACCACGACTTCGACGAGAAGAACCTCACGCTGTCGTTCGGATTTGGTTTCAGTCGTGACACCATTGGCAGGCACGGCACGCCGTTCTCGGTCTTCTCGCGCGAAGTGAACCGAGGCTCATTTCAGGGAGGCGCGGCGTGGGTAGTCAATCCATCGACGCTCGCGAGCCTGAGCCTGGACGTCGTCGTGGAGAATGGGGATCAATCGAAGCCCTATCGCTACATCCCCATGTTCACCCCAGCCGATGCAGCGCAAGCGCAGAGAGGCGCGTCGCTCGATTGGGTGACGAGTCATCGATTGCCTGAGCGACCGCTCGAGCAGCTCCCGCTCAACCGCTCGCGCTTCGCGCTCTCGACCAGGCTCGCTCACAGATTCGAGATCTCTACCTTGAAGCTCGACGAGCGCGTGTACCTGGACTCGTGGGGGCTCTTTGGGTCGACGAGCGACGCGCGTTGGATCTTCGACGTGGGCAAGCGCTTCGGCATCGGTCCTCATGGGCGCTTTCACGTGCAGAACGCCGTCTCGTTCTGGCAGCGGGCTTATGTCGCCACGCCAGCCCCGTTGTGGAATTTGCCGGAGTTCCGAACCGGGGATCGCGAGCTGGGTCCGTTGTGGACTGCGACCGGAGGCCTTGCGACGGCAGTGTACCTTGGAGGTTCTTCGGAGCCGAGCACCTGGGCGCTGCGCCTGCAGGTCGACGGCATGTACACCTCGTTCCTCGATGACTTATATGTCACGTCGCGCACGGGGGTCATCGGCACTCTCTCGGTGGAGGCAGAGTTATGAGAGTCCTTTCGATCTTGCTCGTGAGCGTGGGCGCGCTGTCCTGTGCCGATCCTGTGCGCGACGATGCGATCGCTGCCCTTGGCCCCGAGACGAGTACACCAGGGCCCACGCATCGAGCAGGTCAACCGTGTGCGCTCTGCCACGATGGGAGCACGGCGCCCGAGTTCGCGATCGGCGGAACTGTCTTCGCCACGCAGGGAAGTCTGGATCCGGCGGTCGGAGCCACGGTGGAGCTCGACGATCTCCAGGGCAACCCGATCTGCTCGACGCTCACCAACTCGGTAGGTAATTTCTTCCTGCACGCTTCGAGCTGCAACCTTACGACACCCTTCAAGCCTCGCGTCATCCTGGGTGACCTCGAAGCAGACATGAGCTCGCGCGTGGGTCGTGATCGCTCGTGCGCGTCGTGCCACAAGGGGATCGCGCCGACGGGCAAGTCGGTCGAAGGTGTCTACCTCAACGTAGGAGGCATGTGATGCGCGATTTGGGCGTCGTACTGCTTGGTCTCGCTTCGATCAGCGCGGTCGTCGTCGCGTGCAGCGGGCCTGCGCTGAACTCTCGCATCGGCATCCACGCGCCGCCGCGCGACGAGTTCCCGCCCGTCGCCGCGATGCTCGATCGCCGCTGCGGATCGCTCGACTGTCATGGGCAATCGACGCGCAACCTGGTCATGTGGGGGTGTGAAGGTCTGCGGCTCGATCCCGCGGACACTGGCCTGGTACCCAAGTGCCGTCGCAGCGGCGGCGTCGACACTACCCCTACCGAGCTCGACGCCACTTACCAATCGCTCGTCGGTCTCGAGCCTGCGTTGATGAGCACCATCGTGGCAGCGAGAGGCACGCACCCTGAGCTGCTCACCTTCGTGCGAAAGGCGCGCGGCGACGAGGCGCACAAAGGCGGAAAGCTCTGGAGCCCTGGCGACTCCGCAGACAACTGCGTCGTCTCATGGCTGGCAAGCAGCACCGACACACAAGCATGCACAGACGCGCTCAAAGACGCGCCATGAAGATGCGCTCGTGCCTCCTAGTCCTCGCGTGCCTGGCCTGGGCGGGTATCGCTTGGGCGGTCGATCCCAAGGCGGAGGCGACGGCGAAGGATGCACTTACAAAAGGTGCGGCAGACTACGCCTTGGGACAGTTCGGTCGCGCACAACTTCGACTCGACAGCGCGCTGACCGCCTGCGGCGTGACCAAGTGCTCGGACACGATCCGCGCCTCTTTGTTGCGCGACAAAGCTGTCATGCAAGCGCGTAAGGGGGAGGCGTCCCATGCGACCGCTACCTTCACCGAGGCGCTCGTGCTCGCGCCAAGCATGCAGTTACCCATGGCGTATGACGCACCCGCAGTGCGCACCGCATATACCAAAGGCAAGGCTGCAGCTGCCAAGTCGCAGCCCGCTGAAGGAGACTTCTCTCACACGGCCTGGGTCGAGCAGCGCGTAGGTACTCCATTGCCTGTCTATGTGGAGTACGACGGCCACATCTCTCACGTCGTCGTGAGGTACCGCGCTGCGGGTGACGACGAGTGGAAGCGCGTCGACCTGCGACAAATGGGCAGCGGATGGGCCGGCGTCATCCCCTGCATCGCCATGGATGAGGGAGTGCTGCGCTACTACATTCAAGGTCTCGACGAAGATGGTCTTCCTGTCGCATCTTCGGGGGACAAGAACCATCCCTACAAGGTAACGGTGCAGGAAGAGATCGAGGGGGTCGCGCCACACTTGCCAGGTCGCCATGCTCCCCGTCCGTGTCTCGAGGGCGGCTGTGACAAGGAGCCTTCGGCGTGTGGCGCGCAGCCTACTGTAGTCGCAGCGTCTGAAGTGCAGCCGAGTGAAGTGTCATCTTCCGAGTTCGCTCGCTTCTGGGTCGGTGTGGCAGGCTCCGCAGGCTTCGCGCTCCGTGCGAGCGCGAGCGACTCTTGCGCGCTGGTCGCAGGCGCGCCAACGAACTCTGGGTACTACTGCACGACGCCTGATGGCGCGACCGACTTTCCCTCTCGCTCCTCGAATGCGGAGAACGACAGCCTCTCCCACGGCAACGCAGGCAACCCAACGTCGGGCCTCTCACCCGCTGCGCTTCGTGTGATGCTCTCGCTCGACATCGCCGCGACCAAGAACCTCTTGATCGGTGTGCGCGTGGGCTACGTGTTTGGTACTTATGCGGGACAAGCGGCGAAGAACGACGGGAAGATACTACCCATTCCCCTGCACGCGGAGGCGCGCGCGGCTTGGGTGTTCGGAGAGGCGCCGCTTTCGACAGAGGGCTTCGCCCCATTGCTGATGCTCGCCGCAGGCACCACGCGCATCGACGCAAACACCACCGTGCTGGTGACGCAAAAGGGAGTCGTCGGACAGCGCCCCCAAGTCGCATGGACGATGGGAGGGCCGTTTTTTGGTGGGATCGGCGGCGGGTTTCGGTACGCGTTCTCTCCGCGTGTTGGGTTCACCACACTCTTGCGTGTGGATGTTCCCTTCGGCGGAGGTGCGATTGTTCCCGCCGCCAATCTGGAGGCTGGTTTGCAATACGGACTTTAATCTAGGCAGACGTTTTGACGGTAGCGCGCTTCCCAGGGTCCTCATCAATGAGGATGGCGCGCTCAACGGGCACCCTCGAAGTGTGTGGGTCGATCCGCAGTAACGTCTCGCCCTGTGCCGTTGCGCCAGTGGGTGCTGACGGTCCCCTTCGCGTGGCGCAAGCGCTTGGCGTACGACGGAGCGCTGTGGTCCGCGTTGACGCGACTGTTCACCAAGGTGGTGTCGCGGTTGTA
>JANYHY010000077.1 GCA_025362165.1 Myxococcales bacterium
CACCGCGCTCGTCGGCGTGTCACGGCCCGTGAATCCCGGCACGCACAAGATCGTCGCTTCGGCGCCCGGCATGCTCCCTACCGAACAGAGCTTCGACATCAAGGAGAGAGAGGCGAAGGAGATCCCGCTCGCTCTGAAGAAATAATGACCAATCCCTTTCTCGACAACAAGCCTGCTGCGCCGCCGGAGCCCGAGCCGGTGCGCGTCAGCGAGAACATCCCGGTGGACGCGCCGGCGAGCCTGTCATCGGCCGCGATCAAGGCGGAGAAGATCCCGTCGCCGCCACACCTCGTCGTGCGCGCGGAGCTCGGCAGAGGAGGCATGGGCCACGTGCACCCAGCGATGGACCGGAGCCTCCTTCGAGACGTCGCGCTCAAGCGCCTCGACAAAGCGTTCGCCGACAAGTCGTTCTATTCGGACGCGTTCATCGCAGAGGCACAGATCACAGGTCAGCTCGAGCACCCCAACATCGTCCCGGTTCACGAGCTCTCGATCGACGAGCAGGGCATCCCGTTCTTCACGATGAAGTTGGTGCAAGGCACCGCGTTCGACGCTTGGCTCCACAAGCACAAGGTGGGCACGGTCGAGCGAATCGAGGGCGGCATCGAGATACTCGTGAAGGTGTGCGACGCCATGGCCTACGCGCACCACCGCGGAGTGATCCACCGAGACCTCAAGCCCGAGAACATCATGGTCGGCGCGTTCGGCCAGGTTTACCTCATGGATTGGGGGCTCGCGCGGTTGATGCGATCCGTGCCCGCGTCAGGCAGCGACGCGATGATGAACCGCCCAGGACCCGTAGGCACGCCTGAGTTCATGGCGCCAGAGCAGGCGCGCGGAAAGATCGAAGACGTAGACGAGCGCTCGGACATCTTCGGGCTTGGCGCGTTGCTCTACGAGATCCTCAGCGGGGACTGCCCGTACGGCAAAGGCCCCGTCAACGTCATCCTGAAGCGAGCTGCAGAGGGCGACGTCGTCTCCATCGACGAAGCGTGTCAGCGCTACGCGATCGCCAAGCGCATTCGAGCCGTCGCCGGACGCGCGACCGATCCCGATCCGAACAAGCGATTCCAAACGGTGACCGAGTTCCAGGACGCGCTGGTGGCGTTCTTGAAGGGAGGTCTGCATCTCCCGCAGAAGCACTTCGCGCCCGGCGAGCTCATCGTCAAGGAGGGCGACAAAGGCGAGGCGGCGTACATGATCGTCGCGGGCAAGTGCCGGGCGTTTCGCACCACACCTGCAGGTCAAGAGACGCTGGCGACCATGGAGCCCGGCGAGACGTTTGGAGAGATGGCGCTCGTCCTGTTCGAGCCCCGCGCCGCCAGCGTGGAGGCCGTCGACGACGTCACTGTGTTGGTGCTCGATCAAGCGACTTTGAACGAAGGCCTCGGGCTGTCTGGCTGGACCGGTGCGCTGGTCCGTGCGCTCGCACAACGCTTCGCCGATCTCGAGCGAATGGTTCGAGAGAGCGGCATGCGCCGCAGTTAGGAGCTAGAGCCGTATAGTGGACGCGGCTGGGTCGAGGGCTCCGGTTCTGCGCCGTTGTGCGCGGAGCGCTCGTAGCGTTCGAGCTTGCGGTAGAGCGTTCGCCGATCCAACGCGAGCACTTGGGCAGCGCGCGACTTGTTGCCGTCGAGCAGCTTGAGCACTCGCTCGATGTAGCGGCGCTCGAGCTCATCGAGCGTGATGATCTCGCGAGGGTCGTCTGCGGAGACGACGAAATGCTCCGGTCGGTACGCGCGGATCTTCTGCGGAAGATCGGCGACCGTGATCTCCTCGTAGCGCGCCAACGCGGCCGCGCGTTCCATGCAGTTCTCGAGCTCTCGCACGTTTCCCGGCCACTGATAAGAGGTGAGCCGCTCTGCGACTGCAGCAGAGAGCGTCAGCGGAGCGTCCTTCGGGGCGTGCTTGTTGAGGAAGTGAGCCGCGAGCTTGACGACGTCCATGCCGCGCGATCGCAGAGGTGGAAGAGCGATGGTCACGACGTTGAGTCGGTAGAAGAGATCTTCTCGAAAACGCTTCTCGAAGACCTCAGTCTCGAGATCTCGATTCGTCGCGGCGAGGATCCGCGCGTCGAACGGGATTTCACTGTTCGAGCCGACGGGTCTGATCGTGCGCTCCTGCAGCGCGCGCAGCAACTTGGCTTGCATCTCCACTGGCATGTCGCCGATTTCGTCCAGGAACAACGTGCCGCCGTCTGCCTGCAAAAAGAGCCCTTTGCGCTCCATTCGCGCGTCCGTGAACGCGCCCTTGGCGTGTCCGAAGAGCTCGCTCTCCAGCAGACTCGCTGGCACTGCCGCGCAGTTGATAGCGACGAACGGCGCCGCGCGCCGTGGGCTGCTCGCGTGAAGCTCGCGCGCGATCAGCTCTTTGCCCGTGCCGGTCTCGCCGATGATGAGCACCGACGCGTTGCTGGCGCTCACCCGGCCTACCAAATCGAGCACGCGTCGCATGGGCTCGCTCGAGCCAACCAACGCTGTCGACGTTTGGACCGAAGTCTCCCGAAGACGCTTCACTTCCTGGACAAGACCGCGGTGCTGCGTCGCTCTTCCGAGCGCGAGCAAGAGGAGCTTGTTGTCCACTGGCTTCGTGAGAAAATCGTAGGCGCCGACTTGTAGCGCAGCGATCGCGGCGCCCATCGTGCTTTGCCCCGTGATGACGATCACCGGAATGTCCGGGGTCGCGCCGAGGATGCGCTCTGTGAGAGCGAGACCGTCCATCTCCGCCATCCCCAGGTCCGTCAACACGACATCGAACGACTCGGTTTGGAGGTCTGCCAGCGCTTTGGTCGCGGAGGTGCGCGTGCTGACGTCGAACCCCTGCTTGGTGAGCGAGGCCTCCATCAGGTCGCAGGTGTCTTGGTCGTCGTCCACGACGAGTATTCGACTGTTCATTCTACCTCAACCTATTCGTATGCAGTGTGTGTGCCGCAGAAATCCAGGCAAAATCCCGCCTCATCCCACCCGTCGCCCGAACAATAATGCCACACTGTGGCCTTAAGGCACGGTTGCCCAGTTCCCTTGTCGCTTGAGCAGATTCGCGATGACGGTGACGAGTTGCTCTGGCTCGATGGGCTTGGCGATGTGTGCGTCGAAGCCAGCGGCGATCGCCGCGATGCGGTCCGTCTCGTGTGAGTAAGCGGTGAGCGCCAACACCACACGCGGACGGTCGGCGCGATCTCGCAGCGCGATCGCGAGCGTGTAGCCGTCTTGTTCGGGCATGCCGATGTCGCTCACGACGACGTCGAAGCTTCTCTCCTCGAGCGCCTCCAGGGCCTCTTCCACGGAACCCACGACAGTCGTCGTCGCGCCGTTTTGGCGGAGCACGATCGCGAGGAGATCGCGCGCGTCCTCTTCATCGTCCACGACGAGGACGCTGGTGCTGTCGAGGACTCGACGGCGAGCATGGCTCGGCGGCGGTACGGTCTTGCGAAGGAGAGGACTCTCGGAGTCGCGTGTGCGACGGGAGCTCGGAGCCTGCAGCGGAAGACGAATCCCGAACGTCGCCCCTCGCCCCACACCTTCACTCTCGGCGAACGCAGTGCCTCCGTGCATCTCCACCAAGTGGCGGACGATCGCGAGCCCAAGCCCGAGCCCACCTGCGTTCCTCGCCGTCCCACCGTCTTGCTGGCGAAAGCGCTCGAAGACGTGAGGTAGAAAATCCGTGCGTATCCCCTGGCCGGAGTCCACGACTCGAATGTCGACGGACTCGTCCACGATGCGCATGTCGAGCGAGATGGTGCCGTGACGGGGAGTGAACTTCACGGCGTTGGACAGCAGGTTCCACAGCACCTGCTTGAGCCGATCCTGATCCGCGAGGATGGTGACGGTTTGGTCGGCGTAAGAAGACGTGAGCTGGATCGACTTGGCCGCGGCAGCAGCGCGAATCATGTCGAGCGCGCCTTCGACCAACGGCGCGAGCGCGACCGGATTGCGTGCGATGCGGAGCTTGCCGCTGATGATCCGCGAGACGTCGAGGATGTCCTCGATGATGCGAACCTGAAGGCGCGCGTTCCGCTCGATGGTCTCGACGCCGTGTGTGCGTTCCCTCTCCGACAGTGCGCTGTCGCGCAGCATCCACGACCAACCGAGGATCGATTGCAACGGCGTGCGAAGCTCGTGCGACACGGTCAGCAAGAACTCGTCCTTCAATCGACTGAGGTGCTCGGCCTCTTCGCGCGCGGTTCGCGCCTGCTCGTAGGCGCTCACGAGCCTCGCGTCGGTGTTGCGCTGTTCGGTGATGTCGGCGCAGACGACGCCGATACCGACGGCGACGCCCGACGCGTGCACGGGGTAGTAGTGGACACGCCAGTGTCGCGCGACGTCCGTGGCGTGCGTCACGCGGCCCACCACCTCGAAAGAGGTCGACTCTCCTGTCGTTCGTACGCGCTCGAGCGCGGACATGCGTCGCGGCGCTTCGGCGGGTGAGAGGGCGAGCAGGAGTCCTTCGTCGGGCTTGGTGACAGCCAGAGCACCCGAGTCGGCGAGCGCGGTGTTCATGCGAATGCATTGCGCGCGCTCGTCCCAAAAGCCAATTCCGATGGGTGCCTGTTCGAGCACCAGTTCATCAATGGTTCGCGAGTCGGTTCGGTCCACGACGATGCCGGCCATGTGCGACGGCCAGCTGTTGGGCTCTTCACTCGCGCCTCCGCGCATCGACACCCAACGAGTCAAGCCAGCGTCGTCTCTCACGCGAAACTCGCTCGTCAACGTCGTGGACTGGTCGAGTGCGTGCTGGATCGCATGTGCGACGCGCGCGCGATCATCGGGATGCACGCACGCGACGAAGGTCACCAAGTCCACGCCCACGCTTGGGGAGAGACCGAGGATCACCCGACACTGCGAGTCGCACCAAAGAGACCCCGTCGAAGGATCGTAGTTCCAAAGGCCGACCTCTGCGGCATCGAAGGCCGCGCGCAAACGCTCATCGTCGACCGAGCGCGTCCGAACCTCGGTGCCTGACTCGTCGCCTGGCGATGGGGCTCTGGGGAGTGTGCGCATCTCATGCTGGCTGATGCAGCACGCATGCCACACTGCACCAGCGCGGCGTTTGCGCAGCGCCGTTCAAATGGCGCTTCGCCGAATCGCGTGCGACACGACGAGGATCACCATCGAGCCAACCACAGCGACGATCATGCTCCAAATATTGAAGCCGGTGATCCCGACTGAACCCAGCAGATGAAACAGGAAACCGCCGACCACGGCTCCTGCCATTCAGAGCACCATATCGAACAGGAGCCCCGATCCGCGCCTCTTGACGAGCATGCTCGCGATGAACCCGCTAATCAGTCCGCGGATTATTGGGCCAGCGCAATTGCCACACTGTGGTGTTTGGTGACGATCGAGAGTGAGCATCACAGCTCGCACATACAGCATGACTATTGAACGGCAATCCGTTCGGGTTGGGTGTGACCTGCGGAGTCATATTGTGGTTCAAGGCGCGGGTCGCCATCGCGAAGAAACTAGGAACCGCTTGTCACCCACTACGACTCAACACGTCGTACAAGGAACGGGGTATGTGCTCATCGTGATGGGCATCGCGATGGGTGCGGTCGGTAGTCGTGCCTGCTGCGACCCTCGTCCTGAGGCGACCTCTCCACGCAACACTGACACGAGCCCAGCAGCGGCCTGGCAATTGCTCAGCTTCCCAATACCCAAAGGGAAGGCAATGATATGAATATATCGAACACCGCACTGCAGGGGGTAACGCTGCTGGGTCTCGCGGGCCGCTCCTACCGCCAGACCCAGCAACCGCACGCCAGCGACCCAGGCCGTCGTCAATTGATGACACCGTCGGCGGACATCAACGCTAGGTGTTGCGCCGTTGGCACGCCTAGTTGTCGTTGCGTTAGGCGACCGCAATTTGTTGACCTTTACTGAAAGTGCCTATTACCATTTCCGTGATGGCCACCAAGAACACCCCACAGCAACCGCAGACCAAAGCAGACTTCGTTCGTTCGTTGCCGGACACGCCCGCCAAAGACGTCGTCGCCAAGGCCGCGCAGGCGAAGCTGGAACTGACCGAGAGTCATGTCCATGCGGTCCGCTCAGAGGACAGGGCCCGAGCCAACCAGAAGAAGAAGTCGGCCAAGAGCGGGACGACCACGAAAGCCGCGCGCAAGAAGTCTTCGAGCAAGAAGTCTTCGAGCAAGACCGCAGGTCGCAAGCCTGGCAAGAAGGCGCTAGTCCAGAGTCTGAAAGCCGCGAACCCGACGTGGACCGCCTCGCAGATCGCCAAGGAGGTTGGGTGCTCGGAGAAGTACGTTTACCTGACCTGGCGCGCGACCAAGAAGAAGAAGAAGACAAAGACCGCGAAAGTCAGCTCCGCGAAGAAGAAGCCCGCTGCGACCGCCAGCGCGACGACCACTGAGTTCTACAAAGTACTCAAACGCGTCGGCGTCGATGAAGCCAAGCGGTTGATTGCGAACATCGAAGCGTACGCGAACGCGTAGACGAGCAACCTCTCGCTATGCAGCGTGTCGTGGGCGCCAAGACCGAAGTGCCGGAGGGGGCGCCTTTGGCCCAGATCGCGTGGACGCCATAGCGCCGAGCACGCCTGACGCCATCGCGTGCCGCGTGCAGAGGACTCGTGTAGACTACGCCGATGGGGATTGGTGTCCGCATCACCATAGGCGTGGCAATCGCAGTCGCGATCGCGGCGTGCGGCATCGAGATCCCAGACGTGCTCGACCTAGATAGCGGAGGCTCCGAGAGCGGCGCTGACGTCACCGATCGCGACGCGGACGCGGGTCTGATGGACGCACCTTCGCCCGCCGACGTGATCACACCGCCTTCGTGCGACGGAGCTTGCGGCACCAGCTTGCCCGTAGGCTTCGGACTGGTGCTCTACAGCGCGAACCGAAACACCCCGTGCACGTCTGGCCAGGTGACCTCCGACTTGATTGCGGACCCTTCGGCCACGAACAACGCGTGCTCATGTGGATGCACCACCACCAATGGTGATTGCTCGAGCGGACCGCTCGGCTTCTGGCTGAAGCCAAAGGACGCCGGCGTCATCTGCTCGACGCAGTCTGGGCTGCCTTTGAACCCATCGGGTCCTGGCTGTCAGGTGCTCAATAACGTCTCGGGCTTCGCCCCGTTTCACTTGCTCGACGCAGCGGCTCCTGTCGACGCGGGGGGCTGCAAGCTCACTGGCGTCGCGAGCAACAACCCAGTCGCTTCGACCGACGTCCGCGTCTGCGTGCCCACGAACTGCAACGATGCGATCTGCAACCCGCTGAACGGGCAGCGGCTCTGTGCGATCGCGCCGGGCGACGCCGTGTGCCCAGTCGGCTTCCCCGAGAAGCACACAGTCGCAACGTCAGCGTCTGTGACCTGTGGCTGCAATGGTGCGTGCACGCCGTCCACTGTTTGCACCGGCGTGGTGACGTTCTACCTTGATAGTACGTGCACGCAGCTCGACTTCGCCCTGTCTAGCGAGGCCGGCTGCGCATCGAACCCAACCGCCGATCCGGGATCCTACAAGTACGTCGGTACACCCACCACCACTTGCGCGCCGAACGGCGTTCCTTCGTCGAGCCTGATGTTGACCAGTCCCCAAACGCTCTGCTGCAAGCCGTGACGGAGATGACGACGATGCGAATCCGTTTGGCAATGTCATGTGTGACGGGAACGGTCGTGGTCGCGCTGATCGCGTGTGGGATCGACATCCCCGAGGTAGTTCCGATCGACGATGGCGGGTCGGACGCCACCATTGATGTCGGTACCGCCGACGTGCTCTCCAATGACGCTGCCAAGGACGTAGGCGGACCCGACGTGATCACGCCGCCGACTTGCGACGCGGGGTGCGGCTTCGCGCTGCCTCAGGGCTTCGGCCTCGTGACATTCTCGGCAGGCAGCACGCCACCATGCGATCCCGGTCAAACGGCATCCGACGTGGTGTCCGATCCGCAAGTTGGCGCGGGAGCGTGCACGTGTGGCTGCGCGATCAGCGCTCCGCCGGACTGCTCGAACGGAACCGTCAAGACGAAATACGACAGCAACAACTCCGTCACGTGTCCCCTCAATGCCATCTCCATCATCGTCTCAGGCCCTGCGTGCACGGCCCTGAACACCTCGCTCGCCCCCGACCTCGCAGTTATCGCGCCCGCCCCCCCGAAAGATGCTGGCGGGTGCAGCACGAACACAGTCGTCGACAAGACGAAGCTCCAGGCAAGCGCTGCGCGTGTATGCACACCCTCCTCGTGCGCGACGACGACCTGCTCACCGCCCATAGGCAGACGCTTGTGCGGGATCGCGACCGGCGACGTCGCGTGTCCTGCGCCGTTCACCGAGAAGCACTTGATAGGCGCGTCGACGGCCCTCGTTTGCAGCCCATGTGGCTCCTGCGCGATTGCCACCACCAACTGCGCAGGGACGCTCAGCCTTTTTGGCGACTCCATGTGCAACAACATGCAGCTCCTTGGAGCGTTCGCGACAGACGCAGGCTGTCAGTCAACAAACTACAACTTCGCTTCTGTGATGTCCTACAAATGGGCCAGTTTCGGCACATCGAGCTGCGCGATAGACGCTTCAACACCCGCAACGGCGCCACTGAGTGGCGAGCAGACTGTGTGTTGCCGGCCTGGATTGTGACGGATCTGACGAGTTCCGCGGCTTGCTCGTGGATGATAGGCTTGCTCTGATGAGGTCCAGCTCCGCCGAGAAGGACAAGGACAAGAGCATCCCGCATTGGGTGGGTCGCTATGAGGTCCTCGTGCCGATCGCGAGTGGAGGCATGGCCACCGTGTACCTCGCACGTTCACGCGGCGCTGCGGGTTTCGAGCGTGACGTCGCGCTGAAGCTCACTCACAAGCACTTGCGCGAATCACCCGAGTTTCAGACGGTGTTGATCGAAGAGGCCAAACTCGCGTCAGCGATTCGCCATCACAATGTGGTTCCCATCCTCGACGTGGGAGACGACGAGCAGGGGCTCTTCCTGGTGATGGACTACATCGAGGGCGACACGCTCTCGGGTCTGTCGCGGCGCTCTCGTACGATGAACGAAGAAGTCCCCAAGCGCGTCGCGTTCCGAGTGCTGCTCGATGCGCTCGCGGGCCTTCACGCCGCGCACGAGACGCGCGATTCGGCAGGAGTTCCGCTGTCGATCGTTCACCGAGACTTCTCGCCGCACAACATCCTCGTCGGTGTCGACGGCGTCGCGCGACTCACCGACTTTGGGATCGCCAAGGCTACTTCGCGCGCGGGCAACACGGCCACGGGCATCATCAAAGGCAAGGTCGCCTACATGGCGCCCGAGCAGGCACGCGGGAAGGCGGTCGATCGTCGCTGCGACATATGGGCCGCTGGCGTCGTCGCCTGGGAGATCGTCGCGCACCGTCAGATGTGGCCTCGCGACGGCGAAGAGATGTCCATGTTGATCAAGCTGGTGACGGAGCCTCCGCCTTCACTGCGCGAGGCCGTCCCTGATGCACCGGCAGATGTCTGCGCAGCGATCGACAAGGCCCTCGCGTTTGACATGAACGACCGCTGGCCCACGGCAGGCGCGTTCGCAAAGGCATTGGGCAAGGCGCTCGATTCGCACGACTGGATCGGCGACCACGACGAAGTCTCGGCCTATGTCCGCACGGAGGCCGGTCCCAAACTGGCGCATCGACACGAGCGCGCGCATGCAGCGGTCGAGCTTCGCGCAAAGCTTGGTGAGGTTGCCGAGGCCACACTAGCGACTCCAAGCGGATTGATCGCAGTCGCGCCGCAGTCTCCCGCCGAAGGGGTCGACGCTGTCGACGGGACCGAGATCTCCAAGTCGGCTCCGCAAGCGATCGCTCCAACCCCCGAGTCGATCGCAGAAGCACTCGCGCTCGTCTCACCACCACCGCCGGCGGAAGTCGCGCCTGCGGTCGAAGTCGCGCCGCCAGTCGCACTGGTGCCACCCCCACCTGTGAGCGCGCCCTTACCAGTCGGCGCTGCGGAGCCCGATCTCGCGGATCTTACCTTCCCACAACCGCCCATGAGCTCGCCCGCGATGTTCGAAGTGGCGGCGAGCGCGCCCAGGAACAATCGTTTGCTCTTTGTGGTCTTGGGCGTCGCTGTGTTTCTCGGCGTGGGCGTCGTAGGAACGTTCGCGTTACATCACACCACTCCCGAGGTCACAGTCGCCACGCCAACAGTCCCGCCACCGATAGTGCCTCCAACTGCGCCTCCAACTGCGCTTGCGCCGTCCACGGTCGAGACGCCCGTACCTGACGTGATCCCGACGACGCCTTCGACCACCAAACCAACAGTACCCACGACGGCGACACCACCGGCTCCTTCGTCGACCGTCAAACTCACGCACGCACCGTTCGCGACTTATCCAACGACCACGGCCATCGCGACGACTCCGCCCACAGCGAAGCCGGTTGACTCCGCAAAAAAGCCCAAGCTCGCGCCAAGCCCATACTAATTCATTAGATGCGAAACCTTCCTAGTCTCGCGTTTGCTGTGGCGTCGCTTCTCGTGGCGCACGGAGCGCTCGCGGATCGCGCGAAGGCGGTCACGCTCTATCATGCAGGCGAAGCATTGTTCGCCAAGGGCGAGTTTCGCAGTGCGGCAGCTCAGTTCGACGCCGCGTTCAAAGAAGAACCTCGCGGCGCGGCGGCCTACAATGGGGCGCAGTCGTGGGAGAGCGCGAACGAGTTGGTGCGCGCAGCAGATGACTTCGAGGCCTCGCTCAAAGCAGGCGATCTCAACCCGGACCTCGCCAAGACTGCGCACGAACACCTCGCAGCACTGGATCAGAAGCTCGGTCACCTGCACCTCGACGGCGCGTTGGGAACGACAGTGCAAGTCGCGCAACTAGAAGGTGCCGCGCTGCCCGCCGACCTGCGTATTGCGCCTGGGCGTTACACCATCCACGCGAAGACGAGCGCAGGCACGGCCTTCGACAAGGACGTGGACGTCATCGCTGGTGCGCAGTTGCGCGTGGACGTCGCCGCACCACCACCGCCAATCGCGCCGCCAAGTGTCGCTGCACCGCCGCCGCAACCAGGCATGACGGGGATTGTCGGCAAGTCGACACTTCCAGTGGGCATCGCGTTTGGAGCGGTCGGTGTGGCGCTTGCCGTGACTTCGATTGGGCTGGGCCTGGCAACTGTGAGCGCGTCTGATGACTACCAGGCCTCTGGCTATCACTCACAAGACTTGCACGATCAAGCCGTGTCATTGCGCCTCTGGACGAACGTGACGCTGGTCGGTGCGATCATCATGGGTGCGTTGGGAATCGGTGCGCTCGCCACGCTTCACAAGCAAAAGACCGAAGTGTCGTTCGGCCCAGGCCTGGTGTCCGCGCGATTCTGACCCCAGGTCTTGTCACCTTTGTGTGAATGTCGCGTGGTTTGCCGCAGGAGGTGTATCTTGGAAATCGTGCGCCTCTCGTTCCTCCTGCCGCTGGGTGCGTTGCTGATGGTCGGCGCTCCATGTTGGGCGCAGGACACGGCGGCCGCCGGTGCGCTCTTCGATCGCGGTCTGGCGGACATGCAGGCAGGGAAGTTCGAGTCAGGTTGTCCGGCACTGGCGGAGAGTTTTCGTCTCGATGCGCGCGCGGGAACGCTCTTCACGCTAGCTGAATGCGAGTCGAAGTCGGGACGCATCGCGAGCGCGTTCGTTCACTATGAGGACTACCTCTCGCGGTTCGCAGCGATGAGTCGAGACGAACAAGGGCGCCAGCGCGGGCGAGACAAGATCGCAGACAAACAGGTCGCGCTCCTCAAGCCCGACCTTCCTCAACTCACCATTCGCCTCCCCGACGGCACGACAGGCATGACCGTGACTCGGGATGGCGTCGCGCTAGGCGCCGCATCGATTGGCGTGGCAATGCCCGTCGACCCTGGCGCACACACCATCGTCGTGCGGAACACGGACGGCGCGGAGCTCGAGCACCACGTGGAGATCGCGCGCGCCGAGAAAAAGACGATCGACATCGTGCCGCCTCCGAAGAAAATCGCGGCTCTGGATTTGGCCCACGCGCCCAGTCCACCCGAGGTCGCGGCGCCGACTTCGCTCCGACCCTGGGCTTATGCCACTCTCGGTGCGGGTGTGGTTGGCATCGGCATCGGTGCTGTTACCGGTGGACTGGTGCTCGGAAAGAAGGACACGATCGGCGCGCACTGCGTCGAGCTGGCGTGTGACACGACGGGCAAGCAAGCGGCCGACGCGGCGCAAACCTTGGGAACCATCAGCACGGTTTCCTTCGTTGCTGGCGGCGTGTTCGCGGTCGTGAGCGTCGTCCTCTTCGTCCTCGAGCCCCATCGAGCGAAGTCGTCGGCGATCTTTTTCCCAAGCCCACAAGGCGCCACGCTGGTGGGCCAATGGTGAATCGTCGCGTCCTCACAGGCCTGGGGCTGCTGGCGCTTCTCGCTGGTTGCACCGCACTGCTCGGCATCAACAAAGACTATGTGGACGTCGGCCGCGACTCTGGCGCGACGGACGGCACCACGATGGACGGCACCTCACCCACCGTGGACGGTGCAAGCGACGACTCGGCCTTCGACGCATCATTGGGCGATGGCGGGAGCGAAGGGGGACTTGGCTTCTGCGCAACCTTGAATCCGAAGCCGACCTTCTGTGATGACTTCGACCTAGGCAACCCAGTCGGAGCCGGATGGTCCAACGTTTCGAAGTGCATCGGGTGCACCGTGGCGATCGACAACGACGCGTCTGTGTCTCCGCCTTTGTCCATCCTCGCGATCAATACTCCGGACGGAAGCAGCGCCGATGCTTACCTGCGGAAGGTCGTCGTGACGACGGCAACGCAGTTCATCGCGGTGCAGGCGGATCTGCGTATGGACAAAGCCGCCATCGATCCGGCGAGCGCGGAGTGTGCGCTCGAGTTGGGCCTCTCCAGCTCGGCAGGCGACTGGCGCGCGCGTTTGCTCGTGTATCCCACGAAGACCGAACTCGAAGAGTATGAGTTCGCCCAGGCTGACGCTTCGAACACCTGGGACTGGGCTGGGCTCGCGCAGTTCTTTTCGCTAAACCTATGGGTGCGCGTGCGCATCGAAGTCGACCTAATGGCTTTGACGTCGACGGTCTACTTCAACGGAGCCAAGGTCCTCGACGCGCATCCGCTGAGATTCAAGTGGCCGAAGGGCACGCCCAGTGTCGTCGCAGGCGACGTCTTTCCTCGATGGAACTACACGGGGAACTGGGCATTTCGTGTCGACAATGTCGTCCTCGATGAGAAGTGATCACTCGCGACTATAGATACTCGCGGAGCCTGTTGGTTTGGTCGTTGCGCTCTTGACTGGGGGAACCTTCGTCCGAGCGCTCGAGGTAGTCGACGCGCTCGCAAGTGTCGACGGAGTGGCAGAGACGGAAGCCGGCGGGGCCACAGGCACGTTGGTTGCCACGTTGGTTGCCACGTTGGTTGCCACGTTGGTTGCCGCGCTCGCCGACGCGACGATCGGAACGCTAGGCAACGCCGCGATCGGAAGGCTAGGGGAGACGGATGGTGGCGACTGAGCCACGACTGGTGTGGGGGCTCTGCGAAGCGCAAGTACCGCGATGAGAGCGCCAATGGCCACGACCAACACCACGAACGCAGCGATGACCAGCGCACGGGGCTTCGACTCGCGCACCATGCTGAGTTGACTGGGATCGAGCGAGGTGGCCACTTCGCGCGTCCGTGCGAGGGCTTGTGCGTCCAAGGTCACCGACGAGCTCTGCTCCACCTCACTCACGAGCGAAGCGCGCTGGGCGATCCGATCGCGCGCGACGCCCCTGGCCCACTCGCCCACTCGCCGCGGCGTCGCGAGGGCGACCGCGTCCTCGATCGCTGTCGCCATCGCCTCGGCAGTGGGATATCGGGTGGCGGGATCGCGCTCGAGTGAACGCAGGACGACAGCGTCGAGCGCCGGCGAAACGTTCGAAGCGAAACTACTGGGTGGCTGGATCACATGATGCAATACGCGTCCGAGCACCTCTCCTTCATTGCCGCCAGCAAATAGCCGCGATCCCGAGAGGAGCTCCCACAACATCACCCCTGCTGCGAACACGTCGACCTGGCGAGTCAGCTTCCCTCCCATGATCTGCTCGGGCGCGAGGTACGCCAGCTTCCCTTTGACCTGTCCTTCGCGTGTGGTGTGGATCTGACCGATAGCCTTGGCCACGCCGAAGTCGATCACTCGCGCCGCGCCATCGATACCGACGAGCACGTTCTGCGGAGAGATGTCGCGGTGCACGATGTCGAGCGCGACTCCAGCCTCGTTCTTCGCTTCGTGTGCCGCGTGGAGGCCATGCAGGACGCCGCACACCACACTCGCAATCACGTCGATCGGAATGCTCTCTCCCGTTGCTACCACCAGACGCGCAAGCTGGGCGAGCGACTCACCCTCGACATACTCCATCACCAAAAAAAGCTCTTCACCTTGCGCGACCACATCGAGCGTGGTGATCACGTTCGGATGGCGCACGCGCGCGGCGAGGCGCGCCTCGTCGATGAACATCGCCGCAAAGTCTGGGTCCGCTGCGTACTGAGGGTGCAGCCGCTTGATGGCGACCGTGCGTGAAAATCCGGCATCACCCGCCAAGCGTCCTACGTAAACCGTGGCCATCCCTCCCGATGCGATCTTGTCGTAGAGCGCGTATCGGCCGATCGTGAGAGGCGCCGGAAGCGGCATCCGATCGAGTGTAGCAAGAGCAAGGACCGTAAGCGATTCAAGCGCTTCAAGAGCGCGGCCCTCACCCCGATCATCTCGCCTTGGCTCAACACTGGCTTGTGCGGGCCGCCGACGTTGATCAAGCGGCCGCGCCATCACGTTCGACGATGTCGGCGCCGTCACTACAGGCCAACAACGTTCGTTGCGACCTAACGTTTCCGTGGTCGTGGAACGATCAGGCGGAGCACTATCCTTGAATCCGGCACCAGGTCACTTCCGTTGCATCGTCGACAGGCACGCTCATGTCGCCTACGTTTCCCCGATGCGCCTCACTACCTACGTGCTCGCCGTGCTTCCTGTCGGCCTATCGCTCTTAGCCTGCAGTCCAACCGCGCCTGTCGTCGTGAACGATGGCGGCATAGTCGACACCTGCCCCACACCCACCGGGGCTGGCACTGTCCATTCGGGCAACATCACCAAGGACGAGACCTGGGCGGCGGCGGGCAGTCCGCACATCGTCCCATACGAGCTCCACGTCGTCGGTATCAAGATCACCATCGAGCCGTGCTCTACCGTCCGCGTCAAGGCGCCTGCCGGCTTCACGTTCGACACCGGAGGTGGCCTCGTAGCCGAAGGAACTAGCACCAAGCCCATCCACTTCATCGCCGATGACGCGACCAAGCCGTGGAGTGGCATACGCGTCTTCGCGCCCAGCACCGTTCGTCTCGCCTACGCCACGGTTGAAGACTCCGGACTCGGGACCGGCAACACGAGTGGGGCCATCGAGGTGCGCGGCGACCAGATGCTTGCGGCTCAGGAGATCCTCTTTGTCGATCACGTCACCGTAAAGGGCTCGTCCTCCCACGGCGTCTCGCTCTATGGAGGCGGCACGTTCACGAAGGACTCGCACGATCTCACGATCACCGGTTCCAAGCGCGCGCCTGTGCGCTCCGATGCGCGCCTGGCGGGCAACCTGCCAACTGGGACCTACACGGGCAACGCATTCGATTTCGTCCAGCTAGATACGACGCAGACCATCTCGTTCGAAGACGTGACCTTCCATGATCGTGGCGTGCCGTACAACGTCGGGTCACCTGGGCAGACATCCGGTGATCTTCGCGTGGGCGGGGGGAAGGCCTTCTCGACGCTGACCATCGAGCCGGGCGTCACTCTCAAGTTCAACAAGAACCTCGCGGCATCGCTTCACGTCGAGTATCCGACGGGCAACACGGCGGCCATGGGCGCGCTCATCGCCGTCGGCACTGCGGGCAAGCACATCGTGTTCACCTCGCAGTCCGACGCTCCCGCCGCTGGGGACTGGCGAGGGTTGACGTTCGGGCTCCTACCCAGTCCGAAGAACCAGTTGGAGTATGTGGAAATCCTATACGCGGGCGGCAAGTCGGGCGCGCAAGGTTTCCATTGCCAGGCCCCCGACGGAAAATACTCCGCCAACGAGGACGCTGCCTTCGCGCTCTTCGGGGAGCCGCAGGCGCAGTTTCTCCGCAACAGCACCATCTCGTACAGCGCCGGGCTCGGCGTGGACCTTGGTTACAGCGGCGGGTACGTGGACTTCCTCCCCACGAACGACATCAACAACACTGCCGACTGCAAACAGAGCTATCCGCGCGCCATGGCCGGCACTTGTCCGACCGTAGTCGCTTGCCCCTGAAGCCCTTCGAGCGCGCCCGTCCGCAGCGCCGGCCGAGCTCCAACGCGCGTCGACGCTGTCCCGTCTGGCGCAAGACCAACAGTCGCTGCGGCGCTATTGGCCGTTGGATCGGACCCGCGCCAAGAGCGATATCCTGCGCATGCGATTTTCGATGGCTGGTCGCGGTCGACGGCAGACGGTAACCGGTAGGATTCCGGGGTCGGCTGGCAGTCGGCGGACTAATCCGACTGCCAGCCGAACTCCGAATGATCGCGTCCCCAGAGGGATTCGAACCCTCGTTAGCGACGTGAAAAGCCGCGGTCCTGGGCCGACTAGACGATGGGGACTTGCATTCGCCTCAACAGCGACGGCGCGCGGTTGTTTAGCATGGGTCACGAGAAAACAGAGAGACAGACGACACACGCGCGCCGTTTCTGCCAAGTCGCCTGAACGACAACAACTAATCATCACAAACGGAAAAGGGAGAGCGACCGACAGGCCACTCTCCCTAGATCTGCGAGGTTGCCTCAGCCCAGCTTGTGGACCGCGGCGGACAGGCGCGAGATCGTGCGCGAGGCTGCCTTCTTGTGCGTGACGCCTTTGGTCGCGCTCTTGTCGAGCGCCGAGATCGCAGTCGCGAGCGCCTTCTTGGCGCCCTCTTTGTCCTTCGCGTCGATCGCGGCGTGCACGCGCTTGACATACGTGCGCACGGTGCTGGAGACGGCGCGGTTGCGGACGGTGCGCGTGATGCGCTGGCGGTTACGCTTTTCGGCGGACGGGTGATTGGCCACGACTGTTCCTTTTGGAGTCTCCGCTCAGGACGAACGGGGAGGCGGAAAATACGCGAAACGGCTCCATTGTCAACTCCAAGCCGCCACTCTCAACTCGTACAGCGCTGATAAGCGCCTCAACCCGCAGCGCTTGCGCCGCCGAGCTTTTTAACCGCGTCGCGGATCCCGCCGACGTGCACTTCCGCAGACAGCGCGCTCTTGAACACGCCGGCGATGCGACCTTGCTTGTCGATCAAGAAGGTCACGCGCGAGGCCATCTTGAACAGGCCGCGAATGAGGCCCTTGGCGCCATACGCGCTGGCGATCGCTCCGTCGGTGTCTGGCAGCAGCAAGAACGGGAGGTGGTGGCGCGCGGCGAACTTCGCGTGGGACTCACCCGAGTCGAAGGAGACGCCGATGACTTCGGTGTCTTGCCCGACGAGCTCCTCGTAGGCGTCGCGGAATCCGCAGGCCTCTTTGGTGCAGATCGCTGTCTCGTCTCTCGGATAGAAATAGAGCACGACGTTCTTCTTGCCCTTGAAATCCGCCAGTTTGACGCGTTTTCCGTCGTGCGTGGTGGACTCGAAGAAGGGCGCGAGGTCGCCGACGTTCAGGCTCATGGTGATCTCTTGGATGCATAAGCTCGACAGTGGTGGCGCGGAGGATCGTTTCGGTCCATGTTTCGGCCACTCTAGCGCCCGCGTTGACACCCTAAATCCTGCGTGCTTTAAGCCGCGACCCCGTTCCCGGAAAGAGATCGCCATGAACACGCACCCCATCATCCACGAGCTCGAGAGCACGCAGCTGAAGTCCAACCTCCCTGATTTTCGCGTGGGCGACACCGTGCGCGTTCACTACAAGATCGTCGA
>JANYHY010000093.1 GCA_025362165.1 Myxococcales bacterium
CGCCGACGTCATCAGCGAGCGCGCGCACGCGTACGTTTCACCTGCGCCGCTGGGCGGATGGACGATGCTCGACGTGCGCCAGCACGTGTTCGACGCGGGACGCATCATCCCCGATGGTCAGCGTGAGAGCTTCACGACCACGGCGCTCGGCCCCGTCACGATCATCGTGCGCACGGACGCGAGCGACGCGATCGTCGACGTGATCAGCGGAGAGTCGAAGGACACCCTCACCAACGTCCCCGATGTCGGCGGCTGGATGGAACGCCGCGCTCGCATCCAATCTTCAGGCACGATCACGCTCGCGCCGCGAGGCGGATCACTGCGCGACTATCACGTTTGGCTCGTCCGCAGAGACTGACGCGCGGGCGCACCAAAGGCGATGCGGACCTCATCCGGGATGCGGATCGGACGGCCTTGTGTCGTGTCGACGAAGCCCCAAGTCGTCAGACCTTTGGCAAGCACGACGGCATCCGCGGACCGCACGATCTCGGTCTCGCGCTGCACTTTCGCGGCAGCCACGTTGCAAACACGAGTTCGCAGCTCGAGCGTCGCGCCGCGTACGCAAGGACGCAGATAGTCGATCTCTTGACGTCGAATGACGAAGACGCCGCCGAGCCGCGCATAGGCTTCGAAGCTGAGCCCTACCGCGATGGAGTGAGCGACAGCGACGTCTTGAAGCCACCGAACATAGGCAATGTTGCTGGCATGACCCAGCTCGTCCATGTCCGACTCCAACACCTGCGTCGTGAGGGTGAATGTGCGGAAAGCCTCGCTCATCGGAGCGAAACCTAACACTGGCCCGCTCCGCACGGTTTGTGCTTTGAAGGTCTCGCGAATGCTACGCGCGCTCGTGAATCGATCCCAAGCTCGACTGTCCCGATACCTGCCGGGCACCGAGACGCGCGCGACGCTCCGCGAGGTAGTGTTGATGCGACACGATCTCGGGCTCGTCATGCCGGAGCATGGCGCTGGCGATGACGTCGTCGTGTTGGTGCACGGCTTCTTCGCGAGCGCGGGAGTGTGGCGCCCGTTGAAGGCGCGCCTCGAAGCCCAGGGAGCATGCGTGGCGACGTTCACGCACACGCCTGGAGCCACCGTGCGCCTCATCGCCAAGCAGCTCGCGCGGGTGGTCGATCGCATCCACGTCGGCGCTCGCGTGCACATCGTCGGTCACAGCTTGGGCGGCATCGTCGCGCGCTGGTACGTGCAAGAAGAAGGTGGGCACTCGCGCGTCACGCAGACCATCTCGCTCGCGAGCCCGTTCGGCGGCGCTCCAGCCGCGCAGCGATTCCCGATCTTGGTAGGCAACGATCTCTTGCCCTATAGCCACGTGCTCACCCGATTGCGCGCGAGAGCGCTCGCTCATGACGTGCCGCACTTGTCGATCGGGAGCCCCGCCGATCGCATGGTCCCCGCGAAAGTCGCGACCCACCACCGGCACGAGTCGGTGACCGTGGACGGCATCGGTCACAACTCGATGCTCTATGACGACTCGGTTATCGAGCTCGTCGTAGACCGCATTCTGGGGCCTCCGCGCAGCGGAATCCTCCCGAGAGTTTAACTCGAGAACATGCTACTCACGAGCGCGTGAAACGTTCGTTTGCAGCCATCTTCGTGCTCGGCGCTCTCGCGACCACGAGTCTCGCGAACGCGGACGTCACGTCATGGCTCGCGCTCGGCGGAGGCGCGGGCGCGCAACGACACAACACCGCGAACGGCGCTGGAGAGTTCGTCGATGTCGCGCCGAATTTCTCTGCTTCACTTGGAGTAGGCAGCTCGCCGAACCCGCCCGTGATCGTCGGCGGTGTGTTCCGCGCGCTCGTGCACTTTGGGCTCGGCACTGACATCAGCCTCTCCGCTCGCATCGCGACGCGAGGCTTCGTGCGCGGCGGCTTCGGGCTCGCGCTCGACGTGGGCCCCGCCTATCGCTACTGGCGCGGCGGCGACTACGGCACCTATCCGATCCAAGGCGTGCTCACGATCGGCTTGCCGATCGGGCTGCAAATCGGTCTCGGCGGACACTTCTGGTCGCTCGACAACGTCAACGCCGCGACCGGCGCGTTCGCAGTGCTCGAGCTCGATCTGCTGCGGCTCACGCTCATGCGCAAAGATCTAGAACAGTACTGGCCGAACCCGTCGGCGGCCGGCGACATCAAGTAGTCGTCGATAGGGCTGCGGAGTCAGTCAGTGAGGAGGGTTCGCGGACGAGCTCCCTGAGGACCCATCCACCTTGACTGGCGGCTGCTGCTCGTCTTGCTTGATGGAGTAGCGCACGAGCGCGCGAAGCACTTGGTTGCGCTCCACGTTGCCCACGATGCTCTTGATGTCCTCATAGATGCTGGGATCGACCAAGAGCGCGCCGATGGTGCCCTTGCCCGCCTTCAAGTTGCCGAGGATCGTGCGGAGATCGTCGCTCATCGCGTTGACGTTGCTCATCAAGTGTTGCTGGTCTGCGTCCCCATAAAGCAGCATGTGCGCGAGTCCATTGCCCGTGCGGATCTGCGTCAGGTCTTTGTGCACTTCATCGAGCGTGCCCGCGGCGTTCTGAGAAATGTCCCCGTCGTACACGAGCGCGTGCGCGAGGCCGGGCCCCGTCTTCACGTGCGTCGTCACGTCGCGCGTGTCCGCCAAGATGCCATTGAGCTCTGTGGTGGTGGTGTCGAGGTTCGCCAAGATGTGATCGATGCGCGCCGCCTCCGCAGGATCGTAGAGCAGCCTGTGTGCAGCCGAGTCCTTGTGCGCGACACCGTCTAGGATATCGCGCAGGCTAGCGACGCTGCCCTTCAGATCATCACTGAATTTCGGGTCCGCGAAGCCGCGCGTGCCTTCTTGGAGGTTCTCGAGGACGGCGTCGGCCTTCTTCGAGATCGAGTCGAATTTGGTGAGGTAGCTCGTCAGGTCGAGCGGCTCCTCGCTCTCCAACGCCTCATTGGGATCGAGCACTGGCGCGCGCACGTCCGCGACCGACAGCTCGATCATCTTGTCTCCGAGCAAGCCCTTGTTGGCAACCTTGGCCACGGTCCCCTTGAACTTCACGGTCTTGCCGTCGGCCTCCAAGATCTTGCGGCGGATTCGGCTCGTCTGCTCGTCCACTACCGACAGATCGACATAGACGCGCGTGTCTTCGGTCGACGGCTTGTAATAGACCTTCTCGACGTTGCCGACGTCGATGCCACCCATGCGAACGGGCGAGCCTGGCCGAAGCCCCGAGACGTCCGCGTAGCTCGCTGTGTAGATCGTCTTTCGCTGCCACAGCTTGCGGTTCTGACCGATCAAGAACACCGCAGCGATGAGGATCAGCAAGCCAACCAGGACGAAGAGGCCGACTTTTTTCTCTTTCGTCATGACTAGGCAACCTTACGACGAGCTTAGAAGAGAGTCGACGTCCTCGCTCTCGGGCGCGCGACCTTCGATGAACTGGCGCACGTACTCATCGCTCGTGCCGCGAAATTCTTCCTTCGTGCCGATGGCGATCACCCGGCCGCGGTTGAGCATCGCGAGGCGATCGGAGACGTGGAAGGCGGTGCCCATGTCGTGCGTGACGACCACGCTCGTCAGGCCGAGCGTCCGCTGGATGCCGGTGATCAAGTGGTTGATGCGCGCGGTGTTGATCGGGTCGAGGCCTGTTGTCGGCTCGTCGTAGAGAATGACCTCAGGCTGCAGCGCGAGCGTCCGCGCGAGGCCCACGCGCTTCTTCATGCCGCCGGACAAGTCGCTCGGGCGCATGCTCTGGATGCCGGGCAAGCCCACGAGCGTGAGCGACTGCTCGACGCGCCCGAGGATCTCCTCGTTGGTCATGGTCGCGTAGAATTGCTCGCGCAGGCCGTACGCGACGTTCTCCCCGACCGTGAGCGAATCGAAGAGCGCCGCTCCTTGGAACAAGTACGCGATGCGACGCCGAATGGTGCCAAACGCGTTCTCGTTGAGGCGCGCGACCTCGGTGCCGTCGAACATGATGCTGCCCTCGTCCGGGCTGAGCAGCCCGATGAGCATCTTGAGCAGCACGCTCTTGCCGACACCCGAAGCTCCCATCACCGTGAGCACCTCGCCGCGCTTGATGTCGAGGCAGAGATCGCTGCAGATCACCTTCGGCCCGAAGCGCTTGTTCACGTGCGAGAAGCTGATGAGCACATCGCCCATCGCCGCTTTCGGCGCATGCTTGGCAGGTAGTGCCACTCGGCTTGCTAGTGCGTATCGACGGTGATCTGTGTCCAGACGTCGTCTAGACAAAGCGAACCCTTCGCCGTGTACGTGACCTGAAGATCCGTCACCTTGCCGGGCTGGCCATCGACGGTGACGTGCGTGCGAGTGTCGATGCGACCGCTGACCGTGGGCTTGCCTGTCGGCGCGATGCTCATGCTCGACGTGTCCACCTGAGTGATGACTCCGGCGACCTTGCGACAAGTCGCCTCGCGCCCAGAGCCTGTCATCGCGTCCGCGGCGAGTGTGTTCGCCGACGTGATCATCGGGACCCCCGCACTGATGAGCGCCGCTACCAAAGTGAGTCTTTGAAGAATCATCGCCCCGCTCCTTGCCCGTGCCACATCACTCGAAGGATCCGAGTGGTTGGCTCGATAGTCGGCTGCAAGAGTTTGCATACACCCAAAGCTCACTGGGTGTCTACTCTTGAGGTACCTCAAACCCAGCGAAATCAGGCTTTCGCCGGGACCTTCGCGAGCTTGGAAGGTTTGGGTTTGTTAGGCGTGACCTTCTTGGTGTGGGAGCGGCGCGCCATCATTCCGTCAATCCACTCGGTCAGCGGGGCCGCGACGTAGATGGAGGAGTAGGTGCCGACGATGATCCCGACGACCATGGCGAGCGCGAAGTCCTTGAGCACGCCGGTGCCCCAGAAGAAGAACGCGAGCATGCTGAGCATCGTCGCGCCCGAGGTGAGGATGGTGCGTGAGAGCGTCTCGGAGACGCTGAGGTTGATGATCTGCGCGAACGTCTTGCCGCGGTGCTTGCTGAGGTTCTCGCGGATTCGATCGTAGACGACGACCGTGTCGTTCATCGAGTAGCCGACGATCGTGAGCACAGCGGCGATGGTGGAGAGCGTCACCTCTTTGTGGGCGACGATGAACACTCCGATGACGATCGTCGCGTCGTGCAGCGCGGCGATGACGACGCCGGGGGCGAACCGCAGGTCGAACCGGAACGCGAGGTAGAGCATGATGAAGACGACCGAGATCGCGACCGCGTTCCTCGCGCTGTCGCGGAGCTGCTTGCCGGCCTTCGGACCGACCCACTCCACGCGCAGGGCCTTGTCTGGAACCATCTGCGCACCGAGCTGCGCGCGCAGGCCGTCCATGAGCTGATCGCCCTTGGATTGCAGCTGGATCTCGACGCGGTGATCGCGCGGGTTGGTGATCTGCGGGTTCGTCGCCGAGACGCGGAGCTTCACGTTTCCGACCGAGGTGATCTGCTCGACGATCTTCGCGAGATCGGGATCCGCGTCGTAGCGCGCGGCGATCTTGTCGCCGCCTTGGCTGAATTTAACCTCGCTCGCGTGCGCGCTCGCCGGGCACCTCACCGGATCCGCGGTCTCACCCTCCTTGGTGAAGCACATCGCCGCGCGGAGCTTGTCCTTGTCCTCTTCGCGGATCGCGGTGACGTCTTGGACGCGAATGAGAAAGTGGTGAGGGTTGTGCTCGTCCACGACCTGCACGACGTCTGGTCCGGAGAAGCCAGCGCGCTCGACCGCGCCGCGAACTCCAGCTGCGTCGATGTCGCCCGTGAAGCCGACCTCGATCTCGGTTCCGCCGCGGAAGTCCGTTCCGTAGTTGGGGCCTGGATAGAACATCAGGATGATCGATCCGAGGATCAGGATGCCGCTGATCGTGAAGAAGAGCCTTCGCAGGCCCATGAAGTCGAATTGCCGTCCCGGCTTGAAGAACTCCATGGCGACTTAGAACTCCGCTCCGACGCTCAACGTTTTGTTCTTCGAACCACGCACCCACCAGTCGAACACCAGGCGCGTGCAGAATACCCCTGAAAACAGGCTCGCCAAGATGCCCACGATGAGCGTGAAGGCGAAACCCTTGACGGGTCCAGTGCCGTATTGGGCGAGGATGAGACCCGAGATGAGCACGGTGACGTGACCGTCCACGATCGAGGGGAACGCTTTGTCGTAGCCCGCTTCGACTGCGGCACGCACGCTGCGACCGGCGCGCAGCTCCTCGCGGATGCGCTCGTTGATGAGGACGTTCGCGTCCACGGCCATTCCGATCGTGAGCGCGAGACCGGCGATGCCGGGCAGTGTCATCGTCGCGCTGAACGACGCAAGGATCGCCATCTGCAACATCAGGTTGAAGAGCACCGCGACGTCCGCGACCACGCCGGACTTTCGGTAGTAGAAGATCATGAACGCGAGCACGAGGCCCGAGCCCACGAGCATGCCCGTCTCGCCTTGACTGATCGCGTCGCGACCGAGCGAGGGTCCGATGTTGGACTCGTTGGAAGGGCTGATCGGCGCCGGAAGCGCGCCTGATCGCAACAGTTGCTCGAGCGTCTTGGCGCGTGAAAGAACGACCTCAGGATCTCCGCCGCCCATCGTAATCGATGCGCGACCGCCAGAGATCTTGCTGCGGATGACCGGCGCGGAGTTGATCTCGTCGTCCAAGATGATCGCAAAACGCCGTTGCACGTTCGCGCCCGTCACCTCTTCGAAGCGCTCTGCGCCCTTTTGGTTGAACGTGATCGCGACGTAGTAGCCGTTCATCTTGTCTTGATCGACCTGCACGGCGGCGTCGGTGATGAGGTCACCGGTGACGTCCGCGCGGCGATACAAGTAGAAGGCGCGCCAGCCGACGGCCTCGTTGCTGTCGTCGGTCCGCTCCTCGAAGCCGATCTCGTGATCGTCGGGGACGTTCTGCTCGGACGCCCATTTCTTGAAGCGCTCCAGCGCTTGCGCCTGCGTCTCTTTGTCGAGGCGATTGACGAGCACGAAGTGCGAATCGACCGATTTTCCTGGGCCTGCGGGGGCGCTCTCGTCGAACACGCGATAGCCCTGGTTGGGCGGTAGGCACTTCTGATCGGTGGGCTTGCACTCGTCGGACTCTTTGTAGCCGCCGAAGAAGTCGCGTGAGCCTTCGTCGTCCACCATCTTGAACTCGAGGCGCGCGGTGCGGCGGATGAGATCCTTGATCTCGTCGAACGCCTTTTGGTTCTCGCCGGGCACCTCGACGATGATGTCCTCGTCGCGAGTGGTGACGCTCGCCTCGCGGAGGCCCTTCTCGTCGACGCGCTTGTTGACGGTGTCCTTCGCCTGGCTGACCGCCTTCTCGCGGATCTGCGACTCCACCTCGGGGCGGAGCTTGAAGCTCACGGTGCCCGTGCCGGGACCCGCCGAGCGCGAGAGCTCCGTCTTGAAGCGCTGGTTGTAGCGCTCGTCGAGCTTGGTGACGTCCGCGGCGTCCTTGAACGTGACACGGACGATCGCGTCGTCGGAAGGCGTAGAGACGTGCACCTTGTCTTCGAGCTTGGTGAGCTCTTCACGCGTGATGATGCCGTTGCCCGAGTGGATTTGATAGACAGTGGCGAGCTCTTGTCGCATCTCGTCCGCGTAGCGATCGCGCTTGTCTCGGATCGCCTCCTCCACCTCCACCGTGTAGACGAGGCGCATTCCACCGCGCAAATCCAGGCCCGGCGCGATGCCGAAGGTGATGTGGTCTTTCACGTACGCGGGGCACTTGAGCTTGCCGTTGGTGAACGACTCTGTCGTCGGCCAGAGCACGACGAACGCAGCGCAGAAGGTCGCTGCGACGAAGCCGACCTTGAAGCGCCACGCGGCGTCCATGGTCGGCAGCATGTAGACGATCGACCAGACGACGATGAGGCCCATGACGACGAGGCCCCAGAAACTGTCGGCGCGGAAGAACGCGTATCCACTCGCTAGCGCGAGCGCGACGAGGATGAGCGTGTTGCGTCGTGAGCCCTGCATGGATCAGGACTTCGCAGCGGCGGTCGCGGGCTTGCTCGACTTGCCGTCCGACTTGGCGGCCTTGTCGTCGGACTTGGCGGCCTTCTCGTCCGACTTGGCGGGCTTGTCGTCCGACTTGTCGGCTTTGTCCTCGCTCTTCTCGGGCTCCTTCTTGGCGGGCGCGGGGTCGAGCGGCATGAGCGAGCTCGCGAGCATCTTCACGGTAATGCCTGGGCCGATCTTCACTTTCGCGAAGCGCTCGTCCATCTCCATGAGCTCGCCAACGAGCCCAGCCGTGGATGCGACTTGATCACCCTTCTTCAAACTGCCACGCGCCTCCGCCTCTTTCTTGTTCCGGCGGGACATCAAGAAGAAGACAGGGAGGATCATCAAGATCGGCAAAAACGAGATCCAGCCGCCTCCAGACGGTGCCGCGGGGGGCGCTCCCGGGGGCGGCGCGCCGGTGGTGGCGGTGGTGTCTGCCGATCCGGCCTTGGGGCCGGCGGGCTGCAAAACGAGGGCGTCGAGGTACACGGTTGACTCCAACTCCGAGCGCGCGCCGACGGCGTTTTGGCTCGGAAAAACACAGGAAACGGCGCACGAACGCCGAAGACCGAAAAAGCCCGGGAGAGATAGTCGTCAGGGGGCCTCTCGTCAACTCGCGCAACAGCCACGCATTCCCAATCCGCCTGTTGTTGTCGTTCGCCGTTGGCGACGACTAAGGGATGCAATTGCCCAGGAGAGTCGACAACCGGACGGCTTGTTAGCTTCTTAACAAGCCCGAGAACAGGTCCTGCGCGAGGCGGCTCTACCGCGGCGCACCAACCGGCGGTAAGGTGCTTTCCATGAGATCCTCGCTTCGTTCGACTGCTTCGGTGCTGGCGCTGTTGGTCGTGACCTCTGTCTCGAGCGTGGCGGCTGCGCAAAACGTCTCGGATGCCGATCGAAAGGCCGCGCGCGACCTATACGAAAAAGGCGCGTCGCTCCAGGTGCAGGGCAAGCCAGCGGAGGCGCTGGACTCGTTCATGCGCTCGTACACGGTGTTTCCGGCGCCAACCACTGCGCTCCACGTCGCGCAGTGCCACGCCGCGCTCGGTCACTTGGTAGAGGCGGAGGAGGCCTACCGATCCCTCTCGAACGCGAAGGTCCCCGACGGCTCGCCGCCCGCGTTCTATGCAGCTCAAGACCAAGCGCGGCAGGAGCTCACGGCGATCGCGCCACGCTTGCCAACGATTCGCGTGACCACGACGCCCGACAAAGTCGCCGGGCTGCAAGTGAAGGTGGACGACCAGGTGATGAACCCGGCGCTCGTCGGAGTGGCTCGCGCGGTGAACCCGGGGACACACAGGGTCGTGGCGAACGCGCCTGGATACGCCACCTCGGAGCAATCAGTCACGGTCCAAGAGAAAGACGCGCGCGAAGTGCCGCTCGTGTTGCAACGCGGCGCGAGTCCCGTCACGACAGGTCCCACTTACCAACCGGTCAACACCAACCAACCGCAACCGCAGCAGCAGCCTGGCTATCAATATCCTTACTCCACCGGGCCGACCTGGAACGCGCCCTACTCTACGCCGACCAAGCGCGCGAACGGGGGGCTCTACGGCGGCGGCATTGCGCTGGTGGTCCTCGGCTCACTCGCGACCCTCATCGGCGGAGTCGTGCTGCTCGAGGGCTCGGCCGCCAACTCGGTTTGTAGTCAAGGGATCGGATCCCAGACTTGTACCTCGAGTGGGAGTGGGCTCGTCGCCATAGGAGCCACCACCCTGGTCCTCGGGATCGCCGGCATCATCGGCGGTGCGATCATGATCAGCGTCGGCGGCAAGCGCGTCCCGATCACGCCGACAGACGCGCTCCTCCACCCGAAGCTCCAGCTCGGCCCCACCAGCGGCTCGCTCAATTGGGCCTTCTAACACTCAGCGACACTGCAGTAGTGTCAGGGTCCGTTTGATCGAGCGCAGCGGAGGCCGACGTTGGGTCCGGCTTCGACCGCCGAGCCCCAATCGCGTGACGTCGTGCGCGCGGCGCTCGGACCCGAGAGCCAGCCTCCTCCGCGCAGCACGTGGCTCGAGCCTGATCTTGGCGCAGAGCCCGCGAGCACACGCTCGGCGTACCAATCGGATGTCCACTCTTCGACGTTGCCTGACAGGTCAAGCACTCCGAACGCGCTCGCTCCTGCAGGGTAGCTGCCGACCTTCGCGGGGCGCAGACCTGTGCAGCGCCTCCCCGTGGCGTCTTGCACGAGCGTCGCCGCGTACGCGCAAGACGGCGGTGAGTTTCCCCACGGATACACCGCCGCAGCAGCTCCACGCGCGGCATACTCCCACTCGGTCTCGCGCGGCAGGCGCTTGTTCATCGCGCGGCAGTACGCGTCGGCCTCTGTCCATCGAACGCAGTTGATCGGCAGCTCTGGCTCGCCCAGCTCGAAGGTGCATGAGCTGCTCGTTTTTGGGGGCGCGGCGCATTTGCGGCTGTCGACGCACGCGCGATACATGGCGACCGTCACCTCTGTCTTGTCGATCCAGAACGGCGCGATCGTTTCGTCGTGCGCGGGTCGCTCGTTCGATGGCGCGAGCGCGGCCTTGCTCCCCATCGTGAAGCGACCGCCC
>JANYHY010000105.1 GCA_025362165.1 Myxococcales bacterium
GATAATCGATTAGCGCTACTTCGATATCCAGGTAAGACGCTTCATTTGTCTGGCGCGGGAGCGCTGGGCGCGGGCGTCGTCCCGGACTCCGCTGCCCTGCGCGCACGGTTCTCTTGCACCGGCGGCCCGCCATAACAAGCGGAGAGCGTGACCACCATCGTACTTGCCGCCGCGAGGAGAGCGAGCTTGCGCGCGACGCTCGCGCGACACCAAGCGCAGGAAGTGACTCCGAACTTCAAGTGACGTTTGCATTCGGGACACGGAATCATCTCCACGAAACTACCATGGACGGATCGGCGACGGCGCGGCCATGAGCAACCATGAAGATGCAAACGCTGTCGTGCAGCGTCGCGGTCGTGCTCGTCGGATGCGGAGGGGAGCTCGCGCCCATCGGCGACGGCGGTGGAGCCATCGGCGACGGCGGCGCGACGACGAGGTCGGACGCTGCCTTCTTCATTTGTCCGTCCCAGCCGCCAACCGCCGACACTCCATGCTCGAGCCCCGGTGATGGATGTCGCTATTCGGGAGGTTCAGGCTGCTACTTGGCAATCGCGTGCATCGCAAATCCGAACGGCTCGGTGACGTGGACGACTGTCCCGTGCAACTGACACGAAGCGAATGGCCGAGGGCTCTTCCGTTGAGGATGCTCTTGCAGGCGCGGCGCTCGCCAGACTAGCTTGCAGCCTGAAATGGCAAGCAAATCTGTCCATCTGTCCGTCCTGCAGAGCGGGTTCGGAAAGACACTTCGGCGAGACAATTGGTGGGCGGGACCAGCAACCACGGGGCTCATCATCACGAGCTTCATCGTCTACGCGACCTTCCGCGGGTTCGAGAACGCGCATTACGAGATCGGCCCGTATCTCTCGCCGATGTACTCGCCGCTGATCGACACCAGCTTCGCCAAAGGTTGGCCGATCCCAGTGTCCGGCGCGATGCTCATCCTCGGAGGCCCCGCGTCGTTCCGGCTGACTTGCTACTACTACCGCAAGGCATATTACAGGGCGTTCGCGATGGATCCGCCGGGCTGCGCGGTCGGCGAGCGCAACGCGCACACCTACAATGGCGAGCGCAAGCTCTGGATCTTCCAGAACCTCCATCGGTTCACGCTCTACATCGCGATCATGTTCCTCGTGTTCCTCTGGCACGACGCTGTCAAAGGGCTCATCGGCTGGTCGGACGGCACCCACCTCAACGTCGGCACGCTCGTCATCACGATGAACGCGACGCTGCTCTCGCTCTACACGCTCTCGTGTCACGCGCTCCGACACCTCGTCGGGGGCAACGTGAACAGCTACTCCACTGCGTTCTTGGGCGGCCTGCGTTTCCGCCTGTGGAAGGCCGTCTCCGTGCTCAACGAGCGGCACATGCTCTTCGCGTGGATGAGCCTCTTCGGCGTCGGGCTCACGGACTTCTACGTTCGCTGCATATCGGTCGGCGCGTTCGCCGATGCCAGGATCTTCTGATGGCCTCCGCCAAATACGAGACTCACGAGCACGACGTCATCATCATCGGCGCGGGTGGCGCTGGACTGCGCGCCGCGATCGAGGCCTCCAACGAGAAGCTCTCCGTGGGGCTCGTCTGCAAGTCGCTGTTGGGCAAGGCGCACACCGTGATGGCCGAGGGCGGGATCGCCGCGGCGATGGGCAACGTGGAGCCGCGCGACAACTGGAAGGTCCACTTCAGAGACACGATGAAGGGCGGACGCTTCCTCAACCAGTGGCGCATGGCGCAGCTCCACGCGATGGAAGCTCCAGACCGCGTGAAGGAGCTGGAGGAGTGGGGCGCGCTCTTCGATCGCACCGCAGACGGCCGCATCTTGCAGCGCAACTTCGGCGGTCACAAATACCCGCGCCTCGCGCACGTCGGCGATCGCACCGGCCTCGAGATGATCCGCACGCTGCAGCAGCACGGCGTTCACCTCGGCATCAAGGTGTACATGGAGTGCACGATCTCGCGCCTGCTGACGGACGACGACAAGATCAAAGGCGCGTTCGGTTACTGGCGTGAAAACGGCAAATTCGTAGTGTTCAAGAGCAAGGCCGTCGTGCTCGCGACGGGCGGCATTGGCCGCATGTTCAAGATCAACTCGAACTCGTGGGAGTGCACGGGAGACGGGCAAGCGCTCGCATACCTCGCTGGCGCGGAGCTCATGGACATGGAGTTCATGCAGTTCCACCCGACGGGCATGGTGTGGCCGCCGAGCGTGCGCGGGACGCTGATCACCGAGGGTGTCCGCGGTGAAGGCGGGACGCTGCGCAACAAAGACGGCAAGCGGATCATGTTCGACTACATCCCCGAGCTCTACGCCAACGAGACCGCGGACACCGAGGCCGAGGCGGACAAGTGGCTCGCCGAGAGCACGCAGGCGGGCGGCAGCAAGGCGAAGCGCACTCCGGATCTCTTGCCGCGAGACATCGTCGCGCGCGCGATTCACGCGGAGGTCAAGGCTGGCCGCGGCTCACCGCACGGGGGAGTGTTCCTGGACATCGCGACGCGTCGCTCCGCAGAAGACATCAAGCGCAAGCTCCCGGCGATGTATCACCAGTTCAAAGAGCTCGGTGACGTGGACATCACGACGGACCCGATGGAAGTCGGGCCGACCGCGCACTACACGATGGGCGGCATCCGCGTGGACTCGGACACGCAAGAGTCGCGAATCAAGGGGCTGTTCGCCGCGGGCGAGTGCGCAGCTGGCATGCACGGCAGCAATCGTCTCGGCGGCAACTCGTTGAGCGATCTGGTCGTGTTCGGACGGCTCGCGGGTCTGCACGCCGCGAAGTACGCGAGAGACGCCGCCGCGCCATCGATCGATGACGGTGAGATCGAAGCGGCCGCGACCGAGGCGCTCGCAGTGTTCAATCGCGAAGAGGGTGAGAACCCATTCCTCTTGCACGACGAGTTGAAGGACTCGATGCAGAAGCACGTCGGCATCATCCGCGTCGAAAAGGAGCTCAAAGCGGGCCTCCTAGAGCTGCACGCGCTCAAGGCGCGCGTCGGCAAGATCAAGGTGGAGGACAACCGCCACTTCAACACCGCGTGGCACCAGTCGCTCGACATGCGCAACATGCTCATCTGCGCAGAGGCGATGTGCCAAGCGGCGATCGCCCGCAAAGAGAGCCGCGGCGGTCACGCACGCGACGACTTTCCCGATCAAGACAAGGGACACTTCAGCAAGGTCAACATCGTCTCGCGCATGACCAAGAGCGGTGAGATGGAGATCTCCGAGGTGCCGCTGCCGGAGGTGCCCGCGGACATCAAGAAGGTGCTCGAGGAAGACTCAAAATGAGCGACAAGAAGGCCACTCTGAAGATCTACCGCGGCGACAATGACGGCGGCGAGTTCAAGACCTACGAGGTCGAGACCTATCCGGGCATGGTCGTGTTGGACGCCATCCACGACATCCAAGCCAAGCAAGAGCCAGGTCTGGCGGTTCGATGGAACTGCAAGGCTGGCCGCTGCGGATCATGCGGCGCCGAGGTGAACGGCAAACCGAAGTTGATGTGCATGACGCGCATGTCCGCTTACGACGACGACCCCGAGCCCATCATGGTCACACCCATGAAGGCCTTCCCGATCTTGAAGGACCTCGTGACGGACGTCTCCCAGAACTTCCGCATGGCGCAGAAGATCCCCGCGTTTGCGCCGCGACCGAGAGAAGCTGACGGCACCCACCGCATGCAGCAAGACGACATCGAGCGCATCCAAGAGTTCCGCAAGTGCATCGAGTGCTTCCTCTGCCAGAACACGTGCCACGTGATCCGCGATCACGGCAAAAAAGAGGACTTCGCGGGCCCGCGCTTCCTCATCGCCATGGCCGGCTTGGACATGCACCCGCTCGACACGCTCGATCGTCGCGAGCTGCTCAAAGACGAGTTCGGCATCGGCTATTGCAACATCACTCGGTGCTGCACGGAGGTGTGCCCCGAGCACATCAACATCACCGACAACGGCATCATCCCGATGAAGGAGCGCGTCGCAGACGACTACTTCGATCCCGTCCGTTGGCTGATCCGCAAAGTAGGCGGCGAAGAGAAGAAGAAGAAGGCGAGCCTTCCCGTCATTCAGAACGAAACCTCCACGCCAGTCGTGAAGAAGAAGAAGACCGAAAAGGCAGCCAAAGCGGACGAATAGGGGGGGGCCATGCACGATCATCTCGCGCTGAAGAGTCTCAAAGGGCATGACCTCGAGGTCGCGCTGGACAAGGCGGACCACTACCGAGCGCTCAATCAGCCAGAGGAGGCCGAGAGCATCTGCATGGATATCCTCGCCGAGGATGCGAACCATCAACAGGCGCAGAAAATACTCGGGCTCGCGCTCACCGATCGCTTCACCGAGAGCGCGCAGCTCTTCGACACAGCGATGCGCGCGTTCGAGCAACTCACCAGCGAGTACGAGCGCGTCTATCATCAGGGCATCGCGTGGGAGCGCCTCGGCAAGGCGCACTTGGAGCGCGGAGAAGGCTACGGCGCGCTCACGTCGTTGGAGCACGCGCTCGAACACTACGAGAAGGCGGAGTCACTTGACCCGACGGCCAGCGATCCGATCCTGCGCTTCAATCGGTGCGTGCGCTTGATTCAGTCGAAGAAAGTTCTTCGCGACGCGATGGCTGCGCCGCACTCACGAGAGCCGCATCTGGGCGACTAGCCGATGATGCTCCGATGGTTGATCGTGGTGTTCGTCTTTGGCTGCTCGCAGGGGGCGACGCAGCCGACGGTCGTGATCCCCGTGACCGCCGTGACGGCCGCTTCCCACTCCTCCGCGAGTCCTCACGCGCAGCCTAGGCGTCACTCCGGCAGTTCACGCGATCGAGACGGCGACGGGATCGCGGACGATTTGGACATGTGCCCCGATCAACCCGAGGACTACGACGGGTTCAACGACGACGATGGTTGTCCCGATCCGGACAACGATGGAGACGGCGTGCGCGATGTCGACGACCATTGTCCCAACATCGCGGGTCCAGCACCCGACGGATGTCCGCGCACCACGAGCGGCGATCGAGACGGCGACGGCATCCCAGACAATCGCGACAAGTGCCCAGACGATCCCGAAGACAAGGACGGCTTCGAAGACGCCGATGGATGTCCAGACCCCGACAACGATCGCGACGGCATCTTGGACGTCAACGACAAGTGCCCCAATGAGCCCGAGACGTTCAACGGTTATCAGGACGACGACGGCTGCCCAGACCGGCGCCCGTGACGCAAACTACCTGATCCGATGCACTCTAATAGAACGTGCCGGAGAATCCCTTGGGCAGCTGATGTCCGGT
>JANYHY010000130.1 GCA_025362165.1 Myxococcales bacterium
GTAATGCTCTGCGACCATTGGCGAGCCCGTGACGACGAGCAGGTTCATCGTGCTCACACGTGAGCGCGCGGGCTGGCCAGGCTCGGTCTTCCACATGTCGCGGAGCTTCTGCTCGACGATCGCTAGCACCGAGCTCATCGGCGGCGTCGTGAAGCCCGCGGCGTGCGTCACGGCTTTCTCCAGCGGCGACCGTCCCTCGCGAGCATGTCTTCAGCGGCGTCGGGTCCCCACGAGCCCGAGTCGTAGAGCGGTGGAGGTGCGTTGCCGCTCGCGCTCCACGCGTCGAAGACGTGATCCATCCACGACCACTGCTCCTCGACCTCGTCGCGCCGCGTGAACAGAGTCGCGTCTCCGCGCATCGCGTCGAGCAAGAGCCGCTCGTACGCCTCCGGTGTGTTCGAGCCGAACGAAGAGCCGTAGCGGAAGTCCATCGCGACGTCGCGCAAGATGGTGTGCTGCCCTGGCTCTTTCGAGATGAAGCGCAGCGCGATGCCCTCGTCGGGTTGCACGCGCACCGCCAGGACGTTCGGCGTGATGCCGCCGTCGGAGCTGTGAAAGAGCGTGTGAGGCACCTTCTTGAACGTCACCGCGATCTCGGTCACACGACGCGCAAGCCGCTTGCCCGCGCGCACGTAGAACGGGACGCCACCCCATCGCCAGTTGTCGATGTGCATCTTCATCGCCACGTAGGTCTCGACGCGCGAGGCCGCCGCGACGTCAGGCTCTTCTCGGTAACCAGGCACTTCGTCGGCGCGCACGAAGCCACGCGCGTATTGACCGCGAACGACGCCGTCCGCGACCGCGCGCCGCTCCATGGGTCGAAGCGACCGCAGCACCTTGACCTTCTCGTCTCGCACCGCGTCCGCCGAGAGCGAGATCGGCGGCTCCATCGCGGTGAGACACAAGAGCTGCATCAAGTGATTCTCGACGATGTCTTTGGTGACGCCCGTCTGCTCGTAGAACTTGCCGCGACCCTCCACACCGATCTCTTCAGCGACCGTGATTTGCACGTGATCGACGTGCTCTCGGTTCCAGAGTGGCTCGAACAAACTGTTCGCGAAGCGGAACACGAGGAGGTTCTGCACCGTCTCTTTGCCAAGGTAGTGATCGATGCGGAAGACCTGACGCTCGCTGAAGGCTGCGGCGATCATGTCGTTGAGCCCCTTCGCGCTGGGCAGATCGTGGCCGAACGGCTTCTCGACGACGACGCGCGTCCAAGGCTCGTCGTTGTCCGCGACGACTCCCGCGCTCTTGAGTCCCTGCAGGATCGGGCCGAACTCGGCGGGAGGCACGGCGAGATAAAAGAGCCTATTGCCCCGTGTGCCACGCTCCTTGTCGAGCGCCTCCAAGTGGGCGCGCAGGTCCTCGTAGGTCTTGGTCGCGCCGAACTCTCCGGCGACGTAGCTGATGCCCTTCTCGAACTCGCTCCACATGGTGCCGTCGATCGGTTTGCGCCTGGAGAACGTCGCGACGCCCTCCTTCATGTCGGCGCGGAACTGATCGTGAGACTTCTCGCGCCGCGCCACGCCCACGACAGCGAAGCTCCCGGGCAACACCCGGGAGAGCGCGAGGTTGTAGAGCGCGGGCATGAGCTTGCGCTTCGTGAGATCTCCGGACGCGCCGAAGATCACGATCGCGCAAGCGTCTCCCGTCCGGTCCGCGTCGATCCCAGTGCGGAGCGGATTCGCAGAGACGACGCTCAAGCCTTCTTCACCGCGTGTCCGCCGAACTCGTTGCGAAGCGCCGCGAGCACGCGCATCGCGAAGCTGTTGTCCTGGCGTGACGTGAAGCGCGCAAAGAGCGCTGCGGCGATCGTCGGCACGGGCACCGCGTGAGCCACACCTTCGTTCACCGTCCAACGACCTTCGCCCGAGTCTTCGACATAAGGCTTGAGATCCTTCAAGTCCGGATCTTTGTTGAACGCGCGCTCCGCCAACTCGCAGAGCCACGAGCGAACGACTGAGCCGTTGTTCCAAACGCGCGTGACTTGGCGCAGGTCGTAGCCGTAGTCCGTCGCGCGCATGAGCTCGAAGCCCTCGGCGTACGATTGCATCATGGCGTACTCGATGCCGTTATGGACCATCTTGCAAAAGTGCCCAGCCCCGGCCTTGCCGAAGTAACCGAGACCGTTCGTCGGAGCGAGCGTCGTCAGCGCAGGCTCACAGTGTTTGAAGGCCGACTCGCTGCCGCCGACCATGAGCGAGTAGCCGTTCTGCAAGCCCCAGATGCCACCAGACGTGCCCGCGTCGAGGAATCGCAGCTTCTTCTTCTCGAGCTCTGCCGAGCGCCGGATCGAGTCGCGGAAATTCGAGTTGCCGCCGTCGATGATGATGTCGTTCTCGCTCATCAGCGAGGCGAGCTTGTTGATCGTGTCCTCCGTCGGGCCGCCCGCGGGGACCATCACCCACGCAGCGCGCGGAGCTTCCAGTTTCTTGACCAAGTCCTCGAGAGAGCTCGCGCCAGTCGCGCCCTCTTTGACGAGGCGCTCGACCACCGCCGCATCGCGATCATACGCGACGACTTTGTGGCCACCGCCCAGAAGGCGCTTGACCATGTTCCCACCCATTTTGCCTAGGCCGATGATTGCAATCTGCATGCGTTCCTCTCGAGTGCGTTGTTCCGACCCGGCGAGGATACACGACAGCGCGAACGGTAGAAGGGGCCACCATAAGCATTCCTGGCATGAGGCACGCGCCTTGCTCGATTGTATGTGGTGGTTACGTTCTCAAGTGAAACGAGGCATGTCATGCATGAAACGTTGCCGAGCCGAATCGTCGGCGTCGTGCAGTTGAAAGTCGGCGAGCGGGTCGTCTCAGTTCCCGTGCACTCGGTCACTTTCCTCAGCGAAGACGGCGCGAAGACCTCAGGAGGGTTCTTCGCGGAGGGTGAATCGTTTGGAATCGTGGTGTCTGCACAGGCTTCGGCCCAAGACGTGCAAGCCCAAATGAACGAAGCGTGTCGAGACGCGATCCGCCACTTGTCCAAGCAGTTCCTAAGCTGACAGAAACCCTCTGTTCTTAGGCGTGAGAGGAGATGTGTATCCAATGAACCAGACCAATCACACTGTCGAGCCCAAGGCAGGCGCCCCTGATTCACCTCCGCCTTCTCAGACTGTTCGCCGTCCTCGTGGCTTCGCTGCCATGGACCGCGAGCGCGTCAGCGAGATCGCTCGCAAAGGCGGAAAAGCAGCGCACGTCGCTGGCACCGCTCACGAGTTCACCCGTGACGAAGCGCGCGAGGCCGGACGCAAGGGAGGCTTCGCCACACACGCCAAGCGCAAGGCCGCCAAGACCGACGACGACGGCACTCCCCCCTCGTCTGGCACCTGATCCGCACACGCCGAGCCTCTCGGCTCGTTTGGTGTAAGATGCACGTGTGCCTCTTCCGTCCGTCA
>JANYHY010000152.1 GCA_025362165.1 Myxococcales bacterium
TGAAGGACAGGTCGCGGCGACCTTCTGCGCTCGCGCTCTTGCAGCGCTTGCAGGCGCTCGACCTCCGCGACGCAAGCAAGGCGCCCGTGCCCGCCGCGCCAGCCTCGATGCCAGCGCTGACGAATCGCGAACAGCGCGTGGTCAGCGTGGTGATCGCCGCGCCCGGCTCGACCGGGGACGCCGAGGACACCGTAGAGCACGCTCCGCGCACCAGTCTCACCGCACAAGCCGACACGCTGAAGAAGCTCGGCGAAGGTCTCGGCGCGCGCGTGGAGCTCGTCGGCGACTCGGTCGTGGCGACTCTCTTCGGGCGCGGCGCCGCCACCGATCAAGCCGCACGTGCTGCGCGTCTCGCGCTCGAGCTGCGTCGATTGCTCCCTGATGTCCCCGTCGCCGTCGCGACCGGGCGCGCAGAGGTCGGCAAGCGAGTGGTCGGTGAGGTGATCGATCGCGCGTGGGCGATGCTCAAAGGCAACGAGCTTCGCGTACGTCTCGACGAGCTGACCGCTGGACTCCTCGGCGGCGCGCAGTTCGAGCTACGCACGGTGGGCCAGGATTTGGTGCTCGTCCGCGAGCGAGCGAAGCAACCCGGCGTGCGAACTCTCCTCGGCAGACCGTCACCGTGTGTAGGACGCGAGCGCGAGCTCCGCGCTCTGGACGATTTGTACGAGGAGTGCGCAAACGAGCCGATCGCCCGTGCGGTCGTCGTGCAAGCGAGCGCTGGCCTCGGCAAGTCGAGACTTCGCTACGAGTGGCTCGCAGCGTTGGCCGCGAAGGACGAGGCTCCGCGGATCTGGCTGTCGCGCGCAGAGCCTGTGGCGATGAGCGCGCCGTACTTCTTGGCGGGTCAGTGGGTGCGCGACGCTGGCAAGCTCGGCACCGCTGGAGTCGAGGGTCTGGAGAACTACCTGACGTCCGTGATGCCTGTCGCCGACGTGCCTCGCGTCGTGGAGTTCCTCGGCGAGATGCTCGGCGTCGCCTCGAGCACGCCTAGCCCACAGCTGCGCGCCGCGCGGCAAGATCCCCTGCTCATGGCCGATCAAGTGCAGCGCGCTTGCGTCGACTGGTTCACCGCGGAGCTCGGGCGGGGTCCGATCGTGCTGGTGCTCGAAGACCTCCATTGGGGCGACGCCCCGAGCGTGAAGATCATCGACGTCGCGCTCCGCCGGCTGGAGCGAATGCCGCTGTTGGTCGCTGCGTTCGCGCGACCCGAAGTGGAGTCCGCGTTCCCCGCGCTATGGTCTGCTCGCTCCGTCGAGACCATGCGCCTCGGCGAGCTCACGCCGAAGGCCGCAGCGAAGCTCGTGCGCGCCGCGCTCGGCGACGACACCCCGCAGGACGTCGTCGATCGAATCACTGCGCACGCCACGGGCAACGCATTCTTCTTGGAGGAGATGATCCGCGCGCAGGCAGAGGGCCGCGGCGAAGAGGCTCCCGCGACGGTTCGCGCGGTCGTGCAGCGACGCCTCGAGGGTCTCGAGCCGGACATGCGCCGCGTCCTCCGCGCCGCGAGCGTATTCGGTCCTTCGTTTTGGGAGGCCGGCGCGTTGGCTTTGCTCGGCGGAGAGTCCAACCCCGTGACGCGAGTCGGCGATTGCCTCGGACGCCTGACCGAGCTGGAGCTCGTGTCGCGGCGCAACGAGACGCGCTTTACCGGGCAAGCCGAGCTCGTATTCCGCCACGCGATCGTCCGCGACGCAGCGTACGACATGCTCACCGATGACGATCGCGTACTCGGCCACCGTCTCGCTGGCGACTGGCTCCACCGGCACGGTGAGCGTGACGCGGTGGTGCTCGCCCGACATTTCGAGCTCGGCGGAGACGCGCGCGCGGTCGGCTACTACGTGCAAGCGACCACGCAGGCGCTGGAAGCAGGCGATTTCGCCGCGGTGGAGTCGCTCGGTGAGCACGCGATCACTTGCGGCGCGGCAGACACGATCCTCGGAGAGGTGAGGCGCTTGCAAGGAGAGGCGGCGCGGTGGCGCGGACACGTCGCAATAGCGGAGGCGCGCGCGGCCGAGGCGGTGCGACTGCTCGTCGCGGGGTCTGCAGCTTGGTACTCCGCGATGGGTGAGCTCATCACGCTGGCTGGAAACTGCGGTCACATCGACGTCCTCGACGCTGCATATCGAGAGCTCGTGTCCACGCCGAAGCGCGATGAGGGCCCCGCACGCGCCATCGCGCTCGGACGCGCCGCAGTGCAACTGTTCTTGCTCGGTCGCGGCGCGCAAGGAAACGCACTGCTCGAAGAGCTGGCGACGATCGACACGGGAGATCACCCGAACGCTCGCGCTCGCGTCCTACAAGCGCGCTCGTATCGCGCCCTCGCTTCCGGCGCGTATGGTGAGTACTACACGCTCGTCTGCGCGACCCGCGAGCTCTACGACTCGATGGGAGATCGTCGCAATTCGTGTGTCCAGAGCCTCAACGTCGCATACGCCACGCTGTTCTTCGGCGCACATGATGAGGCGGAGGCGCGCATCGCGGAGGCACACGCGAACGCCGTGTCGATGGGACTCGCGCGCCTGATCGCCTTCGCCGATCAGAAGCTCGGACAGCTGCGGTTCGAGCAGGGGCGCATCGACGAGTCGATCGCCGCGCAGTCCCTCGCGTTGAAGCAACTGCTCAGCTACGGCGACGCTCGCCTCGCGGCCTCTTCGCACGTCTCACTCGCGTGGGCGCATCAAGTGAAGGGCGATTTCTCGTCCGCGTTCGAGCACGCGCGCGCCGCGATCACACAAGGCGCTGGACTCGACGCGGCGCTTACCGTTTCGGAGGCCACGCTGGCGGACCTCGAGCTCCATCATGGCTCGCGCGACCAAGCGCGCACCCTAGCGCTCTCCGCTAGCGCCACCTTGGCTCGGCTCGGCGGCGTCGAGCACGGCGTGACGCTCGTCCACTTGGTGCACGCAGAGGTCCTCGAAGCCTTCGGCGAGGTCGAGAGTGCTCGAGAGATCATCGCCTCGGAGCTCGCGCGCCTCGTCGCACAAGCGAACGCCGCTCCTCTTCCCGAATGGAAGACATGGCTATTCGAGCGCTCGGTGCATCACCGTCGCGCGAGAGATCTCGCCAAGCGGTTAGGTGTGGGCCAATAGCGCGCTGAGGCCTTGCCTCGGCAATTGCCCACACACGCGTGCGCCTGCGACTATCGTCGGCTCGATGGGCTTGCTCGATCCGCTCCCTCCACCGTACGCGCCGCTCGAGTGGGAGAAGCTGCCTTTCGAGACGCGTGGCCGCATGGTGTGCGAAGCGTGGGCCGCACAGGGCTATGGGACGCCCATCGGCGTCTACTTGGTTTATGCAATCAAGATCGCGCTCTACGTCTTGGGTTGGGCGCTGTTCTGTGGGACGAGCCCGACGCTCGGCGGACTGTCGACTGTCGGCCATTGGTGGCTCGCGCCGATTGCGTTCCAAAAGGCGATCGTGTGGAGCATGCTTTTCGAGGGGCTCGGGCTCGGCTGTGGCAGCGGCCCGTTGACTGGACGATATTTCCCTCCCATTGGGGGTTTGCTCTATTTCGCGCGACCAGGCACCACCAAGCTCCCGTTGTGGGTCAAGCTGCCAATCCTCGGAGGACATACTCGCCATTGGATTGACGTAGCGCTCTACCTCTCAATCGTCGGTTGTTGTGTTCGCGTGCTGATCGCGCCATCGCCAGGCATCGAGCATTTCCTCCCACTCGTCGTCTTGATTCCTTTGATGGGTATTGCCGACAAGACCGTCTTCCTCGCGCTCCGGGCCGAGCACTATTGGGTGACAGTCGTGGTGTTCGCGCTGTCGCCGAATTGGATCGCAGGAGCGATGGCCGTGCAGCTCGCTCTCTGGTTTTGGGCCGGAGCCTCCAAGCTCAATCACCATTTCCCGACAGTCGCTTGTGTCATGACGTCCAACAGCCCCGCCCTTGGTTTTGGCTGGTTTCGTAGGCGAATGTACCGCGACTTCCCGCGCGACCTGCGGCCTTCGCGGGTCGCCGTGCTCATCGCGCATGGTGGGACGGCGCTCGAGTTCGCCGTTCCGTTGGCGTTCTTGCTGACGCCGCTGGGAGCACCTCCGATCATCGCGATCGTCCTCATGCTCGCCCTCCACACCTACATCACGAGCAACGTCCCGATGGGCGTGCCGCTCGAGTGGAATGTCATGGTGGCCTATGGAAGCTTTGCGCTCTTCTGGGCGCACCCTTCTATTTCATTGCAGTCCATTGGCCCGCCACACGTGGTGGCGTTCTTGGTATTGATGCTCATTGCATTGCCGCTATTGGGTAATCTGTTTCCGCGGCACGTCTCGTTCTTGCTCTCTATGCGTTATTACGCTGGCAATTGGGCCTACTCGGTCTGGCTATTTCGCGGAGACGCCCACGAGAAGCTGAAACGACTGACCAAGAGCAGCGCGTGGGTCTACGACCAGCTCTCGCGCTTCTACGACAGAGCCACGGCTGTTGGACTGGTCGGCAAGGTCATGGCGTTTCGACTGATGCACTTGCATGGGCGCGCGCTCCCGCTCCTGATTCCAAAGGCGGTGCGCGCGCTCGAAGACCACGAGTGGGTGGACGGCGAGATCATGGCGGGCCTCGCGCTAGGCTGGAATTTCGGCGAAGGACACCTGCATCAAGAGCAACTACTCGAAGCGATTCAAGCGCAATGTGGCTTCGAAGAGGGCGAGCTGCGCTGTGTGTTCGTGGAGTCTCAAGCGCTCGGCGGATCGACGCTCGAGTATCGCATCGCGGACGCCAAGGTTGGCGTGATCGAGCGCGGCGAATTGCCCGTGGACGAGCTTCGCGATCGTCAGCCGTGGGAGTCTCAGAGAGTGGCTACTTCTTTGATCCCAAAATCATCGAAGTAGGTGACCGAGTCCGCCTTCACCCAAAGACCGACCTTGCCGCGATTGGCGTACGTCTTGTCGACCTTCGAGATGACTCGCGTCTCGTCCCAGTCGACCGAGAAGACGCTGTCATGACAATTGAGGCTCAATCGATGCCACTGACCGGTCTTGACGGGACCGCTCCACGAGGCGAGCTCCTTACGAACGCCGTTCTGAACGACATAGAAGCGCACGTTGCTCTCGAGCGCGTTGGCGCGCGCCAAATAGTAGTTGGACGCGTCGTCATTGACTCGACACACCAGACCGCACGCCTGATCGACGATGCCCGACACTGGTTTGCATTTCACCGACAGCGCGGTGTTCGCGGCTTGCGACTCTTTGGTCAATAGCAGCGAGAATCGGGTGTCCGAGGGATCAGTGTCTGTCTGCGCGACGACGTTTGGTTTGCTGGTCGCGTCTGACTCTCTCTGCACGACCCACTTGCCGTCGCGATTGCCGCCTTTGCGAAGCGCGGTGAACGCAGAAGGAGGCTTCTGCACTTCATCTCCGTCGAAGTCGAAGGTCTGCTCTCCATTTTGGCTCTTTGGCCGGACGGATGGCGCGGCGTCGACGCCGGTTGCGCTCGCCGATGCGCTCGCCGAGGGCTGCGCGCTCGGCGCGAGTGTCGACGGCTCTTGCTGGCCTTTGCAGCCGATCACCAGCGCACCCATGACGAGGATCGTTCGACGCATGCTCGGGATCATAAGGCATGGGAGCGTCGATGTGCGCGGCCACCGAGTGTGCGAGTACAATGACGTATGAGCATCGCAGCGATCGTCCTCGCCGCTGGCCACGGCACTCGCTTGGGAGGCCGCAAATCTAGGCTCGTTATCGATGGAGAGGCGCTCGTCTTGCGCCACGTGCGTAGATTCGCCGACGTCGGCGCTCGCACGGTGGTCGTCGCACATCCCGAGGATGTCGAGTTGGTGAACGGCGTCGCGCTCGCGGTGATCTCGCATGAGCCGCAACAGTCGGGCTCGCTCGCGCTCGGCGTGCGCGCGCTGCCAGAGGACGTAGAGACCGTGCTCATCACACCCGTGGACGCGAGGCCGGCGTCTATCGAGACGATCAAAGCTCTGCTCTCTGCCCTCGCTTCGCCAGAGTCGATCGCGGCGACCCCAGTATTTCAGGGCAAACGAGGGCACCCAGTCGCGGTGCGTCGCTCGAGCTTGAGCGCGTACGCGAGTTCCGAGCTACCGCCGCTGCGTGACTGGCTGGACGCGCTTGGGTCCGCTCGAGTCCAAGTCAGCGTGGATGATTCGAACGTCGTCACAGATCTGGATGACGCGGCGCGCGTTTTGGCTGCTACTGGAGCACCGCCACGCTTTACTTGAAGAGTGACTGAGCCGACGATGCAATCCGTGAAGCCACAAGAGTCTCTGTACGACTGGAACGAGCCGAACCGGACGGTTTGGACGGGCCCGCGACCTCGAGTCGTCGACGAGACGCTGCGCGATGGACTCCAGAACGCGTCCGCAAAGGACCCTCCGCTCGATGACAAGCTCGCAGCGCTCCACGCGATGGCAGCGATCGGAGTCGACCTCGTGTCGCTCGGCTTGCCGGCAGCGGGTCCGCGCGCGGTTCGCGACACGACGGCGCTGCTGCGCGAAATCGTGCGCGCTCGACTTCCGCTCAAGCCCACGGCCGCGGCGCGAACGACAGAAGGCGACGTGACGGCGATCACCAACATTTGCCAGCAAGTGGGCGCGAGCATCGACGTCTACGCGTTCGTGGGGTGTTCGCCCATCCGCTGCTACGTCGAGAACTGGACCATGGAGTGGCTGCTCGATCGCATCCGCAAGGCCGGAGAGACCGCGCGCCGAGAGGGCGTCCTGTATTGCCTCGTCATGGAAGATACGACGCGCACGCCGCCGAACGTGCTGCGCGATGTGTTCGCGGCGTCGGTGGACTGCGGGGCCAAGCGCATCTGTATCTGCGACACGGTCGGTCACGCTGATCCGATCGGCACGAGCGAGATCGTGAAGTTCGCACGCAAGACACTCGAGGAGCTCGGCGCGCACGACGTGGAGCTCGACTGGCACGGTCACAACGATCGCGGGCTCGCGCTCGCAAACGCGCTAGCAGCAGCCAGTGCGGGCGTGCGTGGCGTGCACGGCACCGCGGGCGGCATCGGTGAGCGGTGTGGCAACACCTCGATGGAGCAGCTCATTCATCAGCTCGTCGTCATGGGCGCGCGTGACGCCGTGCCGGATCATGCGTTCGACGCATACCGCTCGATCCGCGTCGAGGCGGTGCAAGACAAGAAGCCGCTCACCACCTCTGGAACGACACGCGCGGAGCCTGCGGAGCCGCTCGTCACGCTGCGGACGAAGGTGAACCACGAGAGCGTGGAGCTCTCCGCACGCCCGAGCCGCACGCTGCTGGAGCTGCTCCGCTACGATCTCGATCTCGTCGGCAGCAAGCAAGGTTGCGACGAGGGCGACTGCGGCGCGTGCACCGTGCTGCTCGATGGAGAGCCAGTCCTGTCGTGCATCACACTCGCGCTTTCGTGCGAAGGCCGCGAGATCGAGACCGTGGAGTCTCTGAAGGGCGCTCCCGATTTGGATCCATTGCTCGACGCGTTCGATCGCACAGGCGCAGGTCAATGCGGCTTTTGCACGTCTGGAATGCTGATGAGCGCGAAGGGCCTGCTCTCGCGTGAGCCACGTCCGTCGCGCCAGCGCATCCGCGAGGCGATCAGCGGCAACCTCTGTCGATGCACCGGATATGGCGCGATCGTCGACGCGATCGAGATCGCCTCCAACCCCGCAGCTCACGCGCCCGCGCCGCTGTTGCCGGGTCAAGAGTGGCTCCCCAAGCCGCTACCGCCTTACGCGGAGAAGAAGAAGTGAGCGCAGGAGGCCTCGTCGGCAAGCCTGGGCGTCGCGGCGATCTCATCCGGCGAGTGCGCGGTGAGGTCCGCTTCACGGACGACATTCATCTGCCGCGGATGCTTCATTGCAAGCTGCTGCGCTCCCCTCACGCGCACGCGCGCATTCATCACATCGACACGTCGCGCGCGCTCGCTCTTCCGGGTGTGATCGCGATCGTGACGGGCGCGGATCTGCCCGAGCGCTTCGGCATCATCCCTTGGACACCGGACGAGCACTCTCTCGCGATCAAGGAGACGCGCTTCGTCGGCGACGCGGTAGCCGGAGTCGCAGCGGTAGATGAGCGCACCGCGCAGCGTGCGTGCGATCTGTTGGCTGTCGACTATGAGGTTCTCGCCGCAGCGACCACGCTCGACGCAGCGATCAAACAGCCTGAAATAGGCCTCGGACAGAGCAAGAGAGACAACATCAGCAAGAACGTCGACCTCGCGTTCGGCGACGTGGACGCTGGCCTCGCGAGCGCGGCCGTAGTCGTCGAGGGCGATTACTTCTTCGAAGGCAGCGCACACGCGCCGATCGAGACTCACTGCGCGATCGCGCAATTCGATGGCTCCGGCCTGTTGACGGTCTGGTCCACCACGCAAGTGCCTCACTACTTGCACCGTGAGCTCTCTCGCGTGCTCGGCGTATCTCCCGCGCGCATCCGCGTCATCCAACCGCCCATCGGCGGCGCGTTCGGCGGCAAGAGCGAGCCGTTCGGTCACGAGATGGTCGTCAGCAAGCTCTCCATGATCACCGGTCGACCCGTGAAGATCCTGCTCACGCGCGAAGAAGAGTTCTACGTGCACCGCGGCAGGCACCCGATGCGGATGCACGTGAAGGCGGGCGCGTCGGCGGACGGTAAGCTCGTCGCGCTCGACTCGCGCACGGACATCGACGGCGGCGCGTACTCGTCGTTCGGCCTGGTGACCACGTACTACTCGGGCCAGCTGCTCACGATCCCGACAGTGCCTCAGAGCTACAGGTTCTCGTCGACGCGCTACTTCACCAACAAACCTCCGTGCGGCCCGAAGCGCGGACACGGCTCAGTTCAGCCACGATTCGCGTTCGAGCTCACGCTCGACAAGATCGCCGAAAAACTCGCACTCGATCCCATCGAGCTCCGAAGGCGCAACGCGGCCGAACCCAACTCGACCACGATCAACGGCATGCGCGTGACGTCGAACGGCAACATGGAGTGCCTCGCGCGCGTAGAGGAGGCGTCGGGTTGGAAGGACCGGCGCGGCAAGCTCGGCAGAGGTCGCGGTCTTGGCGTCGCGTCTTCTGCGTACATCTCCGGAACGAACTATCCGATCTATCCGAACGAGATGCCGCAGAGCGCGGTGCAGCTGAAGGTCGATCGCTCGGGCGTCGTCACGGTGTTCAACGGCGCGAGCGAGATCGGTCAAGGCACCGACACGCTGCTCGCCACGATCGTCGCGGACGAGCTCGGGCTCGATCTCGGCTGCGTGCGCGTCGTGTCCGCCGACAGCGATCTGTGCCCGGTCGATCTCGGCGCGTACTCGTCGCGCGGAACGTTCATGAACGGCAACGCGTGCCTCGCGGCCGTCAAGCAAGTCAAGGAGAAGCTGCTCGCCGCCGTCGCACAAAAGCTCGAGGTCGCGCCCAGCATGGTGTTCGTGTCGCGCGGCTTCTTATGCGTGAAGGGACAAGAG
>JANYHY010000155.1 GCA_025362165.1 Myxococcales bacterium
CCGAATCCGGTGCTGATGTCGAACGGGATGCCCGTCACGCAGCAGTTCACCGCGCTGGCGAACGGCAATGCGACGCAGGCGAACTGGTCGATCGACAACGTCACGCTCGGTGTCATCGACGCGACCGGTCTGTTCACTGCGAGCGGTTTGTACGGTGGTGTCTCCAACGTCACCGCCACCAACAACAACGGGACGGGCTCTACCACTGTCACCGTACAGCTCGCCTTCTCGGAGAACCCCGGCAACATCGACGCAGGCACGCAGGCCAAGCTCAAGGCGGGCGGCAACGCGGATGGTGCCTTCAAATGGCTCTATCCGTACGACAAGACCGTGTTCCCTCGCGGGCTGCTCGCGCCCACGCTGCAGTTCGCTGGCGTCGCCCCCGACGCGGTGTACGTGCACGCGGTCGCCAGCAACATCACCTATGACGGCTTCTACAAAGGCAGCAACCCAGCGCAGCTCCAGATGAGCACGCAGACCTGGAAGACGGTCACTGCCAGCGTCGGCTCGGCGGATCCGCTCAAGGTGCAGATCACCAAGATCAGTGGTGGACAAGTCACTGGGCCAATCACCGAGACATGGACTGTCGCGCAGGGATCGCTCAAGGGCACTGTCTATTACAACTCGTACAGCTCGCCGCTCGCGGGCAACACGGGGGCGGTGCTCAAGGTGCAGATGACCAAGCAGGTCACGCAGCCCACGGTGCTGCTCGCGGCTTGCAACACGTGTCACGCGGTGAGCGCGAACGGCAACGTGCTCGCGGACAGCACGGGTCACAACCCCGGCGACGCGACCTGGGATCTCACGAACAACACCAAGCAAATGGCGACGGGGCCAGACACTCAGTTCAGCTTCTCTGCGCTCTACCCGGACGGGTCGTTCTTGCTCTCGTGCGCGACGCTCCCGGGGAGCTGGCCACCTAACATCCCCGGAATGCAGGGCGATCGCGACTCGGCGCTCTTCAACACCAAGACTGGCGCGAAGATGCCGGCGCTCGGCTTCGACGGCAAGATCAAGAAGGCGCTGATGCCGAACTTCGCGCCTGATGGGACGAAGCTAGCGTTCAATCACTACGACACGGGCGCCGGTCACACGATGGCGGTCATGGACTTCGACATCAAGACCAAGACATTCTCCAACTTGGTCGACGTCGTGAACGATCAAGCGCACTACGTCGGATGGCCGGCGTTCTTGCCGGATTCGTCGTCCGTCATCTATCACGCAGACGATCGCCAGGACTACGCGACGTGGTCCGGCGCGAAGGCGAACCTCGTGATGGTCGACATCGCGACCAAGAAGCAGACGTCGCTCGATCTGCTCAACGGCATGATCGGCAACAACACGTACTTGCCCTATGGAGCGGCCGAACAGAACCTCAACTACGAGCCGACGATCCTCCCCGAGGCCGTGGGCGGTTACTTCTGGATCTTGTTCACGAGCCGCCGCGACTACGGCAACACGATCGTGACGGGCAACCAAAACGACCAGGCGCGCAAGAAGCTCTGGGTCGCGGCGATCGATTTGAAGCCCACTCCAGGCAAGGATCCGAGCCACCCGGCGTTTTACTTGACGGGTCAAGAGTTGGCCGCGGGCAACATGCGCGGCTTCTGGGCGCTAGACCCGTGCAAGCAGAACGGGACATCCTGCGAGAGCGGCGACGAGTGCTGCGGCGGCTTCTGTCGTCAAGTCACCGAGGCAGACGGCGCGATCGGACGAGAGTGCGTGCCACCTCCGACGGGGTGCGCGCAAGAGTTCGAGAAGTGCACGACACAAGGAGACTGCTGCGGCGCGAGCCAAGGCTACCTATGCATCAACGGCCACTGCGCCCTTCCCCCAGTCAATTGATGATGCAACTGATACGTCATCGACTCGTGTGCGTGCCGCCGCCGATGGGCTGCGCGCGAGAGTTCGAGAAGTGCACGACCGCCGGCGACTGTTGCGGCAGCAAACAGGGCTACTTGTGCCTCAACGGCCACTGCGCGCAGCCCCCTCCGAACTGAGAGCGCGTTCTCCGTCAGGACGTTTTTTGACCCTTCTTGGTTTGTGGTGCCACAATTCAGTTGGGCCACGAGCTTTCATCGCCGCCCAGAGGAAATCATGGCCGAAGGGAAGAACTTGGTCGGAGTCGACATCGGCGCGAGCTCGATCAAGGTCGTGCAGCTGAAGGAGGCTCGAAAGCGGCTCGCCGTCGTCAGGTACGGCTACGCGCCACTGCCGCCGCAGACGATCGTGGACGGGCACGTCATGAACCGCGGCGCTGTCGTCGAGGCTCTCGCCAAGATCTTCGTAGACAACAAGATCTCCACCCGGGACGTCGCGGTCGGCGTCTACGGTCAGAGCGTGATCGTCCGAAAAATCACGGTCCCCATGATGAGCGCCGCCGAGCTGGACGAGCAGATCACGTGGGAGGCCGAGCAGCACATCCCGTTCGACATCAAGGTCATGTCGATCGACTACGAGGTGCTGCGCAAGCGCCCGGAGGCGGGTCAGATGGATCTCCTGCTCGTCGCCGCGAAGAAGG
>JANYHY010000158.1 GCA_025362165.1 Myxococcales bacterium
GCACCGGCACGCCGTCGCCGTAGCCATGGCCGTCTCTCGCGCGAATGATGGACACGTCAACGAACGCAATTTTGCCCTTCAAATCAGGGCCATTCTTTAGCGCGTCGAGCGAGTCGAACCTCACGACCTCCGCGCGCAGACCTCCCTTCGGAGTCGATACGCTTCCGCCGAGCGCCGTGATCGCGAGCGCAAGCGCGACAGGCGAGCTCACGATTGAAGCGGACTCGGACACGCGCGCCCACGCAGCCGCAGTGACTGGCTCGGTGTGCACGTTGGCCAGACCTGCAGCGGTCATCGTTCGCACTCCCCAACGGACGGCGAGCGGATCGCCTGCGCTCCCCGTGAGACGTGGACCGACCTCGTCGGAGAGAGAACGCATCGTCGTGAACGCGAACGCGCCGCTCGAGCACGTGAGAGTCGGTGCCGGAGTCGGAGTCGGAGTCGGTGGCGGCGCCGTCGGCTTGCACGGCACGACGACCTCGCGAACGACGACCCGCTCGTGCTCATGCACGCAAGCGATCGCGAGCAGCGAGACCCAGAGGACGCGCTTCACGACTTCAGGACCATCGGCTCGATCGCCGCGCGAAAGCGTTCGCTCCACGGACACGGCTTGCTCGTCGCAGAATCCAGGCGCACCAAGCGCGTCGTGCACTCGGCATGCAGCGTGTTGCCGTGCATGGCCTCGACGCGCGCGTTCAGCACGACGCTCGATCGTCCGAGGTGCGTCGGCGTGAGCAGCACGACGAGATCGTTGAGGCCGCGTACGGGCACGAGGTACTTGATCGAGTGCTCGGCCACGACGTGGAACTTGTCGGGGTTCTTCACGAGGTCGTCGTCCCAATGAAAGCCGAGCGCGTCGAAGAGCTCCCCGCGCGCGCGCTCCGTGAAGAGCAAGAAGCGAACGTTGTGGAGGATGTTGAGCGCGTCGAGGTCGTCGAAGTAGACGTGCTGCACGGAGCGAAACGGAGAGCGCATGAGGTCTTGCTGGTAATCGCCCGCAGGGGAGATGTCCACGCGCAACCGCGTACTCGATGGTCATGCGATTCGTGATGTTGTCGTTGCTCACGGCGTGCGGGGCGAGCGCTCCGCCTCCAACGACCATGAGCGCGCCGATCTCGCAGCCTCACGAGTGGCCGTCGCAGCTCCCGCCGAACTACGCCGAGCTCCGCGGCGTGTCGCGCTTCGCTACCCCAACCCAGGATCAAGCGCGCGCTTGCTCCGCCGGCGCGATGGCGTTCTTTGTGTTCGAGCAGAGCGGTCGAACGCTCGATGCGCCTGTGTGCAGCTACTCGGTGAGCATCACGCGAGACTGTGGGGTGGGTGGCTGCGCCGCCACACTCACGAGCGCGGATGGTCGCGAGACCTGGTCAGGGCCATGTCGCTCGGCCAAGGCGGGCGACTTCGCGTTCGACGTCACGTCGAACTCCGGAGCGCGCGGGACCTTCTTCTACGATCTCCCGCGCGGTGAGGGCGCGCTCACCGTCGGTGAGAGAAGGAGCGCGGGGCGCGTCATTTTGCCTTGAAAGTGCTATCGTCGATTCGATGAGTTCATCGCGTTGTCATGTCGCGGTCATCATGATCGCCGCGCTCGCTTTGGCCTGCGGCTCGGCAGATGCGCAGTCCATTTCTGACGGAGGCGGGGACGCTTCGATCAAAGACGCGCGCGCCTCCGACGCGGACTCAGCGGCGCTCTTCGATGCAGCGGACGGAAGCAACACTCCGGATGCATCGGACACGAGCATGTGCACTTCGGACGCGGGCGCCGACGGCGGCGCTTGCTCGTTCACGAAGTGCGTGGTGAACGCGGACTGTTGTTGCTCCCCGAAGGCGGGATTTTTGGACTGCTCCAAGGGCGTCTGCTTCTACGAGGGGCCGCCGAACTAGTCGTCGAGCGTTCCGATCGGATCCTTGGGTCAAGTGAGCTTCGCGAGCCTCATTTCCCAGTGAACTTCGCCTGGCGGCGCTCGATGAAGCTCATCATCCCTTCGCGCGCGTCGTCACTCGCCATCAGCTTCATGAGCTCCGGCAAGAGGGCAAGCGCGGCCGCTTGCTCGGTCAACGATCGGCGCGCTGAGGCGAGAGTCGCCATCACGCCGAGCGGTGACTGCGTGGCGATGGTCTCAGCGATCGCGAGCGCACGCTCGAGCTGCTTGCCTGGCTCGGTGATCTCCTGAACGAGGCCAATTCGCAGCGCTTCGTGCGCGTCGAACTCGTCGCCCGTGAGCAGCCAGCGCATCGCGTTTCCCCACCCGGCGGTCTGAACGAAGCGGAAGGTCGCGCCGCCAAACGGAAAGATGCCGCGCTTGATCTCGATCTGCGCGAAGCGGGTGTTGGAGGCCGCGACCGTGACGTCTTGCGCGAGGCACAGCTCGATCCCGAGCGTGAGACAGCGCCCGTGCACCGCGATGACTGTCGGCTTCGTGCGCGTCTTGCCGTGCACGCCCCAGGGGTCGACCTCTCCGCCGCCGAGGAGCGTCTGCTGGCCACTCATGATCAGGGGCGCGACGTTCGCGAGGTCGAGCCCCGCGGTGAAGTGCTCGCCGTTCGCGTGAATGACGCCGCAGCGGAGCTCCGGATCACGCTCGAGCTCTCCGTAGGCTTCGCCGAGCAAACGCAGCATGTCCGCGTCGAACGCGTTCATCTTCTTCGGGCGGTTCACGCCGATTAGCAGCAAGTGCCCGCGACGCTCCGTAAGGATGGTGTCTTCGCCCATTGCTCGTGTCTATCACGGCGAACCGTTGGTACGATCGATCGCGTGTTTCTCGTGGCGCTCGCCGAGCTGAACGGCACGGTAGAAGACGAGGCGCCGCACCTTGCCAAGGATCTCGGCGTCGCCGTCTACGAGGCGCGACTCATGTTGTCGGGCGAGCGGCCGAAGGTGCTGCTGCGCACTTTAGATCAGGCTCGCGCGCTCACTTTGCTGGGCCAGCTGAGGGCGCGTCGGCATGGCGCGTTGGCGTGCGACGCGAACGCGATCGCATCCATCGACGCGATGGTGCAGGTCGAGCAGTTCCAGTTGAGCGACACCTCCATGATCCTGCCCGGCGGCAAGGAGCTCGTCTTCACGGACACGCTCGCGATCCTGCGCGCAGTGCGCGGCGAGCACACGACCCACACGCACACGACCACCGAGCGCAATTTCGCCGTGGGTCGCGCGATCGCGAGCGGCGGACTCTTGCTGAGCAAGAAGACCACGCGCACCGACACGAAGACACGCGAGGAACGCGAGCAGGTGCTCTTCTTGTTCCGCAAGGCCGGCACCGCGTGGGTGGTGAGAGAGAGCTGCACGCTCTTTCCCGGGATGGCGGAGCGCATGGCGCCGAGCGTTGCTGAGAACTTCGTGCGCCTCATCGCGGAGCTACGCGCGCGCGCACCCGACGCGACGTTCGACGATAGGCTCACGCGCTTTCACACGGCTGACGCACACGCTTCGTCGCGACTGGACGAGCAAGCCCACATGCTCGCGCTCGCGATCGCGCGGCTCGGTCGCGGTCCGTATCGCTGATCGCTACGGGATGACGACGTCGTCGAAGAGGGCGGCGACGCTCGGCATCGTCGGATAGACGACCTGGCCGAAGGAAGCGCTCTGCACGTCGCCTTCGCCGAAGAGCGGGGTCACGTTCGTGATCGACGCGACCACAGTCTCGGTGCTGTTCTGGACGACGCGCAGCTCGCACGGCTTGCCCGCCTTGAGGTGCACGTCGAGCGCGAACAGAGCGCCAGCCGTCGGGTTCGCGAACTCCACGCTTTGGAAGTCGGGCGTGTTGCTGCCATCGACCTGTGAGTACTCGAGCGCGAGCTTGTTGTTGGTCAGCGCGGCGACCCACACCGCGATTTGCTTTTGCGTGCCGCTCTTGACGAACGAGAAGGCCATGAGCCGCGTCTCTTGAGGGTTCCCCAACGTTGGTCCCCCGGCCGGGACGTAGACCGCAGCGAACATTCGGTAGTCGCCCGACGGGTTGGTCTTCAGGCTGATCGGTCCGTAATAAGCGCGCGGCATGGTCGTCGCGTTCATCGAGGCTGGCGTCGTCGTCAGGACGCTCCCAGGAGACGTCGCGCCCGGCACGAGCTTCACTGTGCCTCCTCCGTTCTCGACCGGCGTTATTTGTGTCGACGCACCGTTCACGTACGCGGTCGTCTTGCTGCCGTCGTCGAAGTCCATGCAGAACTGCGGAGTTGGCGTGAATCTCGCGCAGAGATGCGAATCGGACGGGCTTGCATCCGCTGACTGAGCGTCGCCTGACGCGACGGGAGCGTCGGTCACGCCACCATCTACGGATGGCGCGACGACGAAGTTGTCCGCGCTGCAAGCGCAGAGCAAGAGAGCGTAGAAGCCAAGAGAGCGAACCATCGACCAAGCATAGCTCACGGGTCGATGATCAGCGCTCCGAAGGCGTCTGGCACGTGGAAGTCAGGCTTGTTCGTGCGGGTCGGACTCCACGCGAGGTAGAGCCGCTTGTCCTTGCCCTCCATGCGAAACAACCCGAGCTGGAGTTTGTCGCCCGGCGCGAGCCCGCTCACGACGTTCGGAATGCGCGCCTCGATCGTGGACGTGTGCGCGATCGCGTCAGTGCGTGTCGCAGACACGACGCCGCTCGACCACGCGAGATCGATCTTCGGCGGAGAAGCCTCGCGATCGATCGACGCGTCCATGTAGTGACCGAGCGGCCCAAGCTCCAACTCGAAATACTTCTTCGGATGATCTGCCGACGGCGCGAGGAAGAGCTCGTCGCAGTCTTCTTTGTAGAGCGTTGGGCGCTCGGCGCTCGTGGGCGCGGTCGCGTCGGCGAAGAGCCTCGCTCCGTCGTTCTCGAGGAGCGCGTACAACACGTCTTTGGACCAAACGAACCGCGCGTGTGTGACGACGCTCGTCTTCTTGCCGGACCAGTCGGTGTCCCAGGTCGCTGCGGTCGCCCGCTTCCACGCGGGGTCGTCGCTCTTGCCGTCGACGGTGATCGTCTCAGGGCCGAGGGGCGCCGCGTGCACCTGGGGCTTGCCCGCCGTCGACGCTGCTCCTTCAGTGTGAATCGAGAACGACATCATCGCGTCGAAGTCCACGCGGCGCGGTTTGTCGAGCAAGCCTTTGCCATCGCCGTCCACTGCTGGTGACGAGATGTCGACCTCGAGCTTGCGTGCGGCCGCCTCGAGCAGCGGCGAGGTCGTGTGACCTCCGAGCTCTCGCGCGAGGTCCGCGTTGTCCCACATGCCCAGCATCTGGGCTCCGATACGATCGACGAGCACCACGTTGGTGCCGCCGATCGCGTAGAGCTCGTCCGAAGGGAACAGCTTCTGGAATCCGTCACCGCCCATCGCGGGGGCTCCCTCTGCGAGGACGACGTCGGGCAGGTTGATCTCGAGCGCGTCCGCGATCCGCTCGCCGAAGATCTCGAGCGCGTGCACCCACGCCGCGCGATCCTCTGGCTCACCGAGCTTCTGCGCCTTCATCAGCGGCACGATCTCTTTGTGCATGCGCCACTTCTGATTGAAAGCGGGAGACGCGTCGGACAGATCGATCGTGCCCTGCGTCCCTTTGATGCCGAGCGAGAAAACGGCGAAGCGGTGCGCCTTCACCTTGGGCAACGAGATGAACATGCCGTGATCCAAGTGCTCCGCGAGGATCTTCGGCATGAGCAGCGTGGGGACGTTCGTCTTG
>JANYHY010000181.1 GCA_025362165.1 Myxococcales bacterium
CTTGTCACGGGTTGCACAGGAGCCTTCGACGCGCCGAGCCGACGATCGATCTCCGCGCGCAGCTCGTCGTGATCGGTGTTCGACACGATCGCGTCGAGGATTCCGCCGAGCAGTCCGTCCTTCACCACAGCACGTCCTGATCCTCCACCACCCCGAGACCGTGCGTCACGCGCGCGACGCGTGAGCCGAGGTCGATGGTACCGGAGAACGTGCCGACAGGCTGAATGAAGCGTGATCGCACGACCCCGAGGTTCTTCTTCTCTTGGTGCGCCGCGCCTGGAGAGAACTGGAGCGAGGCCTTCTCGTCGTGAGTCTCCACGCTCCATGGAGAGAGCGGGCGCTGAGCGTCGAATCGAAAGCGTCCTTCGCCGAGCGGGACGACGCCGTCTTTGGTGAACGCCGCGCACTCGGGCTCGCCCGTGAACCCCTGGACGAGGTTGACCGCGATCGGCTCGCCGCGGTCGTCCATGCAAGAGAGGAACGCCCAGTTCCACCGCGTGCGTCGCGGCAACACGCCGTGCGTGTAGTCGTATGCGCCGAGCGCGCCGTCGAGCGATCGCGTCTCTCGACCCGCGCGGACCTCTCCCATGCACGACAACAACGCGCGCTTCTCGGTGGTGGAGACGCGCCCCTTGCCGACCTCGCCGACGGCGCTGAGCGAAGGCGGAGCGTTCGTCGTGTCCAGCGTCGCTTGCACGTCGAGGTCTTGGTGCTCGACTCGAACCGAGTAGCTTGGAGAGCCTATTTCTCGCCGGATCGAGACGCCGAGCGCGCGTGAACGAAACATGGCGAAGCAGCCTTCTTGCGCCGTGTCCGAGATGCGCGCGCGCATGCCGAGCGACGAGACGTCCGCCAACATGCGCCGCTGATCGGCGTCGTACGCGAAGGCGAACGCGGTCGCCGAGTAGCCAAGGTCGACGACGCACACGGCCACGGCGATCGGTGGCTTCGCGATGAAGACATAGAGCCACCGCTTGCGAGCGAACGCGCGCAGCAATGGACCGGCGGTCGCCGAGAGATCGACGCGCGGGAAACCACCAAGGAACGAGCCGAAGCACACCGCTCCCGTTCGCGGATCCACGACGTGCTCGGGCACCGGTGCAAGCGTTCGCATCGCGTGCGAGCGTACACTAAGCCTTGACCCATGCCTCTCGCGCGGCTCTGATCGCGGGGTGCTGCGTGTCTCTGCTCTCGTCTTGTCGATGGCGCTCGCGTGCGGCAAGTCAGAGCCCGTGAGTGAAGCGAAGGCCGACACCGTCCCCGCTTCACCGAAGAAGGTGCTCATCATCCACGCGCCCGCAGACGACGTCCCCTCGTTCGTTCACGGAGAGCTAGCGAAGGCCAAGGCGCAGAACCGAAAGCTGCTCGTGTACATCGGCGCGGTGTGGTGCGAGCCATGCCAGCGTTTCCACAAAGCGGCCGAAGCCGGCACGCTCGACGCGAAATTTCCCGATCTCACTCTCGTGGAGTTCGATCTCGATCGCGACGGCGTGAGGCTCGGCATGGCCGGGTATGCGCCCGGATACATCCCGTTCTTCGGCGTACCCAACGAAGACGGCCGCGCGTCCGGACAAGGCATTTCAGGCTCGATCAAGGGTGAAGGCGCCGTCGACGACATCGTGCCGCGGCTCCAGACCTTGATGGGGAGGTGAGCGATGCAGACCGAAGCCATGGCCATGATGAGGACGGGCGGGCTCGACGTGCTCGAGCGAATGTCCGTGGAGCTCCCCGAGCCCGGCCCGCGAGAGGTGCGCGTGCGCGTGCGCGCCGTGGCGCTCAATCACCTCGATCTGTGGACACGCCGCGGTCTGCCGAACGTCAAGTACGTGTGGCCCTATCGCCTCGGCTCGGACATCGCCGGCGAGGTCGATGCAGTCGGTGAAGGCGCACGCGGCGCGGTCGTCGGCCAGCGCGTCGTCTTGAACCCAGGAGTGTCTTGCGGCGTGTGCGAGCGCTGCTTGCAGGGCGCCGACAACTTGTGTGCAAAATACACGATCTTGGGCGAGGGCGCGCAAGGCGGCTACGCGCGCCACGTCAACGTGCCCGACACCAACTTGCTCCCCTACCCCGGCGATCTCCCTTGGACACACGCGGCCGCGATACCGCTCGTGTTCCTCACCGCGTGGCAGATGCTCACGCGCAAGGCCGATCTGCGCGCGGGGCAGACCGTGCTGGTACAGGCGGCCGGGAGTGGAGTCTCGAGCGCGGCGATCCAAATCGCGAAGCTGCTCGGCGCGCACGTGATCGCCACGACAGGGACAGACGCCAAGGCCGAACGCGCCAAGGTGCTCGGCGCCGATCACGTCATCAACTACACGACGCAAGACTTCGTCGCCGAGTGCAAGCGCATCACGAACAAGCGCGGCGTGGACGTGGTCATCGAGCACGTCGGCGGAGAGGTCTTCCAG
>JANYHY010000183.1 GCA_025362165.1 Myxococcales bacterium
CAAGACCTTCCGTGAAGGAACGCCGCTCCCAGACGGACGTCGTCCGCTCATGGATGTCGTCGTCGGAGTCACAGGGTATTCGGGCTTCATCACGGAGAAGACCGAGGCCAAGCGAATCAACATCGTGGACTGCGCGTACAACGCCCGCACGGTCACGCTGACGCTCGGACAGCGCCTCGAGATCCAGAACAAATCGTCTGGGTTGATGTTCACACCCGTGCTCGAGAATCAGCCCGCGCCCGCGATGATGATGGCGCCTCCTGGCGGCGATGCGATTCGCCTCTATCCCGCGCGGATGGGTCGCTATCGAGTGATCGACAAGGGCGGCTACGACTACATGGAGCTCGACGTGTACGTGCTCGGCCAGCCGCTGCACGCGACCACCGACGAGAACGGTCACTTCCGAATCGAGGGAGTGCCCGTGGGCAAGCTCAAGGTCGGCGCGCGCCACCCGTTCATCGTGGGGGACCAATCGATCGAGGTCGATGTGCAGAGCTCAACGGTCGCCAAGGTCGAGCTCGTGATCCCGCACGACAAGGACGCGCCGCGGCCTGCGACCATCGATGAAGGCCCGATCCTCCCCTGAGGCCTCCCCTGAGGCGGATCAGCTCTTCGTCGGCACGATGAGTCGCAGCGCGCGTGGCAGCACCTCGATCACGACGCGCTCGGTCGCGGGGAATTCTTCGCCGTCGATCTGCGCGTGGAACGGGCTCGCGCCGGAGTACGTGCCGAACGTCAGCTCGATGCGCTGCGCGGAGAACGGCTGGCTGTGCTCCACCCCGACTGCATTCAGCGCGTCTTCGCCAAGCGGGTTCCCGTCGAGGTCGACGATCGCCTTGCTCAGCCAGTCACGCTTGCCTCGAAACGGAACGACCTCGAATTTGCCGTCGTCGTGAGCGCTGTCGCGATTGAACACCCACGCGCCGCCATACACGCGCGTGCCTTTCACGATGAGATCCGTGAGCGCTTCAAGGTCGTGCGTGGTTCCGTCCGCGACTACGCGAGCGCTGAATTTGTCGCTTACGACATACGACTCCAAGAACACACGCATCAGCGCGCCAGCGTAGACCAGGTGATCACGATAGATGTCCTTGAGAACGGGGACACGCTGCACCCACTCGCGATCTTGGTTTCGCTCGAAGAGCACGCGCGCGCTAATGCCCCACCCCGCCGAGTCGAAGAAGTACGAGGTCTGCACGGGCGCTTGGTCTTTGATCGCGGTGATCTTGCCGGCGTCCAAGCGCGTCTCGTGCCCTCCAACGATCACCTCGAGGTTGTTGACGAGCGCCTCGTCGCCAGCGAGGAGGCCGAAGCTGCGGCCCTGATCGTTGGCTGTGCCCGTGGGTAGCATGCCCATCGCGACGTCGTTCACTCGCTTGCTCGCGAGCAGGCCCGAGCCTACTTCGCGGAACGTCCCGTCACCGCCCATGTAGATGACGCAGCGATGATCGCTAGCATCGAGCGCACGCGTGACGGCATCGATCGTTCTTCCCTCGGGCTCTGTCGCGAGGAAATCACACTCGACGCCGTGCTCGTGAAGCCAAGCGCGGGCGCGCTCGATGCGTTCGCGGTTCTTGCCGCTCTGCGCGGTCGGGTTGCCTACGAGGAGGTGCGTCGCCACGCTCCAAGCTTAGAGCGGGTCAGCCCGCCGAAATCGGAATTTCTCCTTTCCGACGCGCCAATGCGGTGGAGATGTTTGACACTCGGGGTTGGCAGACAAGCGCCTTCGGACGGCCCTGATCTGCGTCACCACACGCCAACCAATAAGCACCGCACGCAGTGTAAAGGGGCCGCGCAGGAGGCTCAGCGTTGAAACTCTTCGATCGCGCGCTTCAAGATCCTGACGGCCAGGCGGGCGTCGTCCGAGCGACGCACGAGCGGGTCGTCCCCGGATTGCGCCGCGACGATGCGCGCGCTCGCCTTGGACGTGTGACCGATGACTCCAGTGAGATCCCCGCGAGCTCGCGATGCGCGGGCAAGGGCGAGATCGAGGTGTCCGCGGTGAATCGCCAGCACGCTCGCGTAGAACGGATTGTCGATGAGGAGATCATCGGCCAAGTCGAAGCTCCACGCGGAGTCCTCGATCCGACCCATCGCGGCCAGCGTGGCTCCCCGTATGCCTTCGAAGATGCCCTCCACGCGTACGTCTCCCGCGCGCTTGGACTCGAAGGCCCCGCGCTGCAGGTGATCCTCCGCGGCGTAGATCTCGCCTGCGTCGAAATACATGATTCCCAAGTAGCCGGTGGTGATGCGCTCGAGGCGCTTTGCACGCTGCGGAATCGCGAGATCGAGCGCCAGTTCGTAGTGCTCTTTGCTGAGCGCATGATTACCTGCGTCCAGCGGAGCCCACGCCAAGCCCATGTGCGCACGGGCCTGCGTGATTGGGTCACCAATGCGTAGAGCGATCGCGAGAGCGCTCTCGAACGACGACTTCGCCAGCGCTTTGTCGCTGCGTGATTGATGAACGGACGCGAGGAAGTAGTGCGCCTGAGCCATCGCCGAAGCGTCGTCCCGCTCCGTCGCGATCGTGAGTGATCGGTCCAGGTGAACGATCGCGGCGTCGAGCTCACCAAGCTGGAAGCACGTCTGGCCTGCTGAGCGACTCATCGCGCAGACCTGCGCCCAATCGCTCAGCTCGGTCGCGAGGCGCAGCGCCATCTCCGCGTCCCGCCGCGCCTCTGGGAGCCGGCCTAGCCCGAACAGCGCGAACGAACGAACGCCGAGAGCGCGACAGACAAGCCCGAGATCACCTGCTGCGCCCGCGCTGAGCGCCGTGTCGAGGTGAGCGAGCTCTGACGACGCGACCCCCGCGCCAGACGAGAGAGCGTCGAGCGCGAGCGCGATCCGCAGCACGATCACCCAATGGCTAGCTCGCACAGCCAGCGCCATCGCCGCGCGCAGATCATCGCGATCGTCCGTCTTGTCTAGAACAGTAGGGTCGGCGGCGAGCGCCGCAGCACGCTCGAAGTAGAGCTCCGCGTGACGCCACTCCACGGTGCTCGCGTCGTACGAGCCCGCGAGCACCATGCCCGCGTACGAGCGGATGCCCTCGCACATCTCGAAGCGGAGCGGCTCGTGACCAACCACCTCCAAGAGACTCTTGCGCGCGAGAG
>JANYHY010000205.1 GCA_025362165.1 Myxococcales bacterium
TTCATGAAGTCACATGACTGCGTCGCCATGCACCCATGCGTCTTCGGATGCGTGAGGAAGTACACGTCAGCTCCGTCCGTCTGGAAGAACCGGCCGATGAGGTGGTCGTAATAGACCGCGTCGTCCCAAGCCTTGCATGGGTTCGACGTCGTCCACACGTGCTGCCCGAGCGGGTTGACGTACGCGTTGACGAGCGCCACCAGCGGTCCGGCTTTGCCGTCGTACGCGCCGTCGTCAGCGAACGGAGCGCCCGCCAAACGAGGCCGCCACGCTTGAATGATTGATGCGTCATCCGTCGCGACGACGCCGATCGCGCGAGCGAGCCGCAGGGGCACGGCGAGGTGCTGGGCGTCGTAGCGGTCCTTGCCCTCCGCGTGCCAGTCCGCGTCGAAGACCGTGCGCCGGCAGACGCTCGAGTCGGGTGTCGAGGAGCCGGGGCACTGCGAGCTCGGGACATAGTTGACTCCGCAAGCGTTGCCTGCGGGCGTGCGCGCGAGGCGCTCGTTCCCTTCGATCGCATAGCGCTCGATCATCACGTCATTGGGGGTCTTGCCGCCGAGCGCGTCGAAGAGCGGCGCCGGCGTCACGAATGCGGCGTACTCCGGCATCCGCGCTGCCGCAGACGGGGGGAGGAACGGCAGCGCGCCCATCGCCCGCGCGAAAGAAGCGCCAGCACCAACGACGACGAACGCGTCACCGACGGTGTTCGCATCCATGAACGGCTTGGGTCCGACGCTCTTGCCGCCATCGCCGGTGTTCTGCTGCAGCGCGAAGAGCGGCGCGAAGTTGATCGGGTCTGCGGAATCGATCGCAGCTTGCGTGAGCTGAATCAACTGCCGGAGCTGCGGCGATTGACGTCGAAGCCCGAGGCCCTCCTGCACGGCGAACAGAGGCGTGCGGACTGGGATGAACTGGTCGCGATACTGCGCGCAGCCCAAGTCCGAGTCGCACGGGAGCGTGCCGTCCGCGATGGGCGACTGCTTGCTGAAGGGCTGCTCGAACGTGCGGATCGCCCGGCCTGCGGAGCTGCTGTCCGTGAGCTCGCAGCTCTCGTACGAGGCCACGACGTCGGGCGCCGTGAAGATCTGCACGTCCAGGTGATCGTTGACGTTGGCGGGTATCGGCACGCGAAACCGGCCATTTTGAGCCGTGCGCGTGCATCGCACCTCACGCGTGGTCGTGTTGGTGAGGCGCACGGTCATGCCGGCGTCGAGCTCACTCTGTGAGAGGCAAGCGAGCTCGATCTCGCGCGAGTGGATGAGATCGTTGACCACCATGCGCACCGAGCGCTCTTCGGGCTTGCACTGAGTCTGCTTGTCGTCCTGCGTGTTTGGGCGCTCGCTCGCCGGCACGGCGATCACGAGCGGCGAGATGATTTGCTCGATGACCGAGTCCACCACGCCGAACGAACGCGTGGCCACGTCGGTGAGACCTCCCGCGCCGCTGATCGATGCGCCCGCGGTGATCTCCGGATCGAGCGCGGCGTCGATTTGAGAGACGATGCCGCCGTACGAGTCTCCGGCCGCGTAGAGGTGCGCCGCGCTGCCACCGACGTCTGGCGTGCCGTCGCCGTCGTAGTCGCCGAGCAGGTTCGGCTTGCCGTCGCCGTCCGTGTCTTGGTCTCCCAGCCGCCCATCGAACGCGCGCACCACGCGCGCCGCCTGGACCTGATCGAGCACCGTCTGGCGGATGTTGTCGCGCGAGTGGAAGATGTGCGCCGTCCACAAGAGTCCGCCGGGATCGATCGTGCCGTCGTGATCGATGTCGCGCGCGCGTCCCTTCGCGAGCGCGCCGATCACCGGGACGAGGCACTCCGGATCCAGGATGCCTTGGACGATCGTCTGCAGCCCCGACGCGAGGACGAGGCCGTGTCCCGGTCCGTCGAAGCCGAACGTCGCGAGCCCTTCGCGCGCGAAATAGCCAGCGCGGATGAGGATCTCGACGTCGCTCTGCGCGGTGCCGTGCGACCAGACGACCGTGTTGAAAGGCTGCTTCGCCGCGCCGTGCGCCTTTGGGACTGCGAGCACGAAGTGCCCCACGTCGGTCCCGAAGCGGCCTTCACCCGTCTGATAATTGAGTTGAAAGCGCGTGTTCGGATCTTCGTGATTGGGATCGCCAAGCAAGTAGCTCACGGGGAAAGTCCCGATGACGAGGTGATCGATGTACCCAAGCGATTGCTTCAACGCGTCGATCTCGCTCTGCGCAAAGCCCGTCCCCGCCACGCCTTGCACCAACACGTCGATCGCAGGCTTCAGCTCGTCGTACGTCACCATGTACGGGTGCTTGGAGGAGAGCGCACACCGCGGATCCCCCTGCCAATTGGGCGGATCGTCGATCGTCTCGCGCGCGAGCCCCGCGAGTCGATACGCGCTCGCCTTCGCAGGAACCGTCGTCGCCATGTGCGCGAAGGGGCCGGTGCCGTGCAGCCCATCGCGGAGCAAGCGCAGATCCTCGAGCGTCGGCGCCGTCGTGAACGACCACACGAACGCGACGTGCTGCAGGCCCGTCCCCGCCAGGCCCCCATAGTAGTTCGCGTGCTTGGAGTCGGAGAGTATCGCGCTCACGCGAGCCGCCTCTTCTCGCTGCGCAGGGTGATGGATCGCCGGAAACGGCGAGCGCACAGGCTTGCCATCGGACGCCACCAGGCGATCGGTCAACACCACCGCGTACTCGGTCTTCTCCTGCATCGGCACCAGCGGCCGCATGATGAGAGTGTCGGTCTCGCGCTCGTACCAGGTCATGACGTCGTCCACGCCGCGGACGTAGTTGCCAGTCTTCGATTGGGTATTAGGGTGATCGAGCACGCCGTCAAAGTCAGTGTCCAGCGAAGGCGAATAAGCGCTCTGCGGGAGCCCGGCGCCTTCTTCCACGGTCTCGAAGAGGATGTTCTGCTCAGTGGCGCGCGGGTCGTTTGGATAATAGAGATCCAAATCCCTAATCGTCGGAGGGAAGTTTCCGTCACCCATGTCGAGCAAGACGGGCACTCCGGTCTTCAAGTTGATCACGTAGACGGGGTCGTCGCTCGTGTCGTGCCCGTCGTGTTGCATCAGCGCGCGCACGCGCTCCAGATCGATCGCGGGCGCTGGGTCCATCGTGTCTGCGTCACGCTGAAAGCCCACGGAAATAGGGGCGAACGTGCCCCAGCCTTCCATGTCGGCGAAGCCTTCGCGCGCAGAGGCTTCAAGGTGCGTCGGAGCGATCATCGACACGTTGATGCGCTTGCCGGTGCGACTGGTCGGATCGGCGAACGTGGCCAGGTCGTTCGGCGCGGGGATGTTCGGCAGCGGCCGCTTCAACAAATCGAAGACCACCATAGGGCCATCACCCGGAGGCGTCGCCCAGAGGCCGAGCGGCGCCGTATCCGAGATACACGACGCAGCCAGAATACCTATTAGCGATATGGCACTTGTCGTCGCCTTTGGCGAACGACAACGCCTAGTGGAGG
>JANYHY010000290.1 GCA_025362165.1 Myxococcales bacterium
CGACGCTTGGCGCGAGCTACGCGTCTCAAGGCGGTCGACAAGAGGCGCTCGCGATCAGCCGCGCGATTCAGTACCACGTGCACCGGCGCATCGAGCTGCCGGTGGGCTCCACCGTCGTGCGCGCGCCTGGTCCGCTCGATCTGAAGACGGCCAACCTCGAAGCGTCGCGCAAGCTCACGGTCGCCGCGAACGTCGTGGAAGAAGAGATCGCGCTCGGCATCTCGACAGGCACTGTGCCCGCCGCGCAGTACGATGCGTTCGTGCAGGGCGCGCACAAAGTCGACGATGCCTTCTTGGCGAGCATTCGAGTGATCGCGGGAAAATAAGTCGGACTCATGACGGACGACCGCACAATCACCGATGGCGGGATCTCCGGGCCGATGTCGAGCGCCCAGCCGGTGACGTTGGACGATCGCCCCGCGGTGCCTGGGTACGATCTCGTTCGCGTGCTCGGACGCGGTGGGATGGGCGTCGTGTGGGAGGCTTTCGAGCATCGGCTCGAGCGCACGGTCGCGTTGAAGGTTCGCGCGACCGATCTTCAAGTCGGCGAGGACGAGACAGATCCGGCGGCTCTGTGGGCCGAGGCTCGCCTCGCCGCGCGCGTCTCCGATCCCGGCGTGGTGCCGGTCCACGACGTCGGTGAGACGCTTGATGGCCTCCCCTACTACACGATGGAGCTCGTCCTCGGCACGGACCTGGCGGTGGTGCTCAAAGACGGTCCTCTCGCTCAATCGCGCGCGGTGCGCGTCGCCGCGGACGTCGCTCGGGCCGTTGCTGCGGCGCACGAGGTCGGGATCATCCACCGCGATCTCAAGCCGAGAAATGTGATGGTGGATCGTGAGGGACGCGGCCGCGTGCTCGATTTCGGCCTCGCGATGCGGGTCAAGCCAAGGACCGACACGGCGCCCAACATCATCGCAGGCTCGCCGCCGTACATGGCGCCCGAGCAGATCGAGGGCGCGTACTTGGCGCCGCCTACGGACGTGCACGCGCTCGGCGTGATGCTCTACGAGATGCTCACGGGCAAGCGCCCCTTTCGTGGAGACGACCACGCTGCGTTGCTCTATCGCATCTTGCAGGAGGATCCGCCTCCGCCCTCCACGCTGGCGGCGGTGCACCCCGAGATCGAACGCATCGTGATGCGCTGCTTGCGCAAGAATCCGAGCGAGAGGTTCGCGAGCGCGCGACCGCTCGCAGACGCGCTGCTGGCGATCGTCGAAGGCCGCTCTCCCGAGACGACGGCGACCTCCGGGGTGCGCCAGCAATACCAGACGCACATCGCGACGAAGCCTCCGTACAGGCCGCAAGTGGACAACGCGAAGAGCACCTTTCGCTGGCACTGGGCGCTACGCGCTTCGCCAGCTGCGCTCTGGCCGCATGTCTCGGACACGGATCGCTTCAACGAGGCAGCCGGACTGGGGCCAGTCATGGTGGAGGCCGCGCGCGAGGCGCCAGACACGACGGCGCGCGCGGGTCATGCACAGGCGTCGGGGTTCTCGCTGGCGTGGCGTGAATACCCTTTCGAATGGATCAAGGAGCGCGAGCACTCGGTGTTCCGTTGGTACTCGGAGGGCCCGCTCGAGGCGTTGTGGAATCGAGTGACGCTCGCGCCGCGAGCAGACGGAGGAACGGATCTCACGCACGAGATCGCAGTCATCCCGCGCGGCGTGATCGGTCGCGTCGCGACACTCGTGGAGATCGGGCAGCGACTACGGCGAGCGATCAATCGGGTGTACCTCGATCTCGACGAGTCGTTGATCCGGCGCACCGGTGTGTGGACGATGCCTCACTCGCCGAGCGATTCGCAGCGCAGGCGGGTGCACGCGAGCTCCGCGGCGCTAGGCGAGCGCGGCTTCGATGCCGCTGGGATCAAGGCGCTTGGCGACGCGCTGCTCTACGCGCCCTCACGTGACCTTGGTCGCATTCGCCCGCTCGTCGTCGCGCGCTCGTGGGGAGTGCCTGAGAACGTCGCGCTCGAGCTGATGCTCCACGGCGCGCAGGTCGGGCTGCTCGATCTCGTCTGGGACCTCGTGTGTCCCACGTGCATGGTCGCGCACGACTCCGTCTCGACTCTGTCGGGCGTCAAGCACACAGGACATTGCGTCGCGTGCGAGGTCGACTACGAGCGAGACCTTGGCGGTGATGTCGAGCTCGTGTTCAGGCCACACCCAGAGGTGCGCCAGACGAAGGCCGAGACGTTCTGCGCTGGATCGCCCGCGCGCAAGCCGCACGTCGTCGCTCAAGCCGTCCTCGAACCCGGCGCGTCGCGGACGATCACCGTGCCGCTCGCGCAGGGTCGCTACTACGTATCGTCGGTCGGTGTCGCCTCGCCCGCTGAGCTCGCGGCGAGCCCTGTCGGCTTTGGGACCGACGCCGAGCTCGTGGTACGCGAAGGTCATATCGACGTATTGCCGAGCGTGGTTCGAGAGGGCGAGGTCTCGCTTCGCCTCGTCAACGACACGGAGGTCGAGCGCATCGTCCGCGTGGAGGAGCGCTCCGCACGAAACGACTCGGTGCCCGCAGCGCGCGCGCTCACGAATCCGACCTTCAAGGATTTCTTTTCGCGCGAGCTCTTCGCGCACGGCGAGCTACTCGGAGTGAGCCACCTCGCCTTCTTGGCCGTTGACGGCAGCGATCGCGGCGCCTTGTTCGCGGACAAAGGAGACGCCGCGGCGTGCGCTGCAGTGCGATCCACCGAGGATGCGTTCGGCCGTGCAGTGCGCGCCGAAGAGGGGACCGTACTCCCTGGACCGCTCGACACCTTCCTCGCCGTGTTCCACTCCCCGACCCGCGCGCTGCGTGCGGCGCTCGCCATCCTCGCCGGTGCCCAAGACACGCCGATCCGCGCGGCGCTGCACGGAGGTCGATGCCTCGCGCTCACACGAGACGCGCGCGTGGACTACTTCGGAGAGACGCTCCATCGCGCGATCTGGCTCGTTCAAGCCGCGCAGGTGGGCGAGCTCGTCCTCAGCCAAGCCGTCGCAGACGAGCCGGAGGTCGCGCGCACGCTCTCTCGCGCGCGCGTCACGACGCACGTGGAGGTCGCCGAGTCTGGACCCTACGGAGGTCGGCGCGTGGTCAAGGTGATGCGACTCGCGCTCGAAGAGATCGCCTAAGTGAACTCGGCGCCTAGGACTTGATCCCTCTCAGCTCCTCTTTGTGCTCGCGGTTCATGAGGAGCGTGAGCGCTTCGATGAGCGGGCGCTTCTCGTGCAGTACTTGGTAGACCTGCTCCACGATCGGAGCGTCGATGCCAAGTTTGTTCGCGAGCAGGTGAGCTGCCTTCGCCGTGCCGTAGCCCTCCGCGACCGTGCGGCGTGAAGCGACGTAGCCCGCGGGATCTGCGCCGCGCGCGACGTCGATGCCGAGCTGCCGATTTCGCGAGAGCTCGCCCGTGCAAGTGAGCACGAGATCTCCCATCCCCGCGAGACCGAGGAACGTGAGCGGATCAGCGCCGAGCGCCACGCCGAAGCGAGTCATCTCTGCGAGCGCGCGCGTACAGGAGCTGCTGCACGCGCCGTTCTTCCGTGTCTATACGAGCGT
>JANYHY010000329.1 GCA_025362165.1 Myxococcales bacterium
CGGAACACGACAGCGAGGTACACGCCGACTGGTCCCATCAAGCAGACGAGGTCAATCCAGCTGAACGCGAACTCCTCTTGCTTGGGGAGGTTCGGCATGACGAACCAGTAGAGCTCCACCACGTGCATGGCCAGGATGATGACGGCGCCGACGCGGAGGATCTCGAGCTTGCGCTTGGTATTGCGCGAGATGATCAAGAAGAACGGCAACACGAAGTGCAAGAGCAACAGCGCCATGCTGACGAACGCCCAAGGGCCGACGTCCCAGCGGTGGTGGTACCAAGTCACCTCTTCCGGGATGGCCGCGTACCAGATCAGCATGAACTGGGAGAAGCTGATGTACGCCCAGAAGACTAGGAAGCCGAACTGGAGCTTGCCCAGGTCGTGGAAGTGCTCGACGTTCACTTCCTTCTGCAGCATGCCGTCTTGGCGCATCTGGAATAGAGTAATGATCAGCACCGAGTGAATTGCCACGAAGCTCGACGCGAAGAAGTTCACGCCGAAGATGGTCGAGTACCAGCTCGGCTCGAGCGACATGATCCAGTCGAACGCACCACCGGTCAGGGTGAACGCGAGCAGGATGGTCATCACCGGGGCAAGACCCGCGGTCTGCACCGTGAGCTTCGGATCCTTGGTCGTGTCCTGCATGACGCTGCGCCGTAAGAGCCAGGTGCCGAGGAACATCCAGAACAGGACGTAGATCGCAGCGCGCACGAGGAAGAAGTTCTTCGTGAGCCACCAGGTCTTGTGCTGCATCGACTGCTCTTCGACGAACTCGTCGGGATCGCCGTGCTTGCTCGTTCCGATCTTCATCGGCGCGGCATGATCAGGGACTGTGCCTGGGATGGCCTCTGGGGAACTGACCGTGCCGTCCTTGACTTGTCCACGATCGTTCAGCGCGAGCGCTTGATCCTGGTGCGAACCGTCGACCAGTGATGCCTCTGCCTTGTCTTCGTGGTGCTCGCCGATGTGCAGCCAGCCCGCGAACAGTATGTTCATCGACAACAGGACTGGGATGATGAGCACGACGAACGCGACCGACCCGCTCGCAAAGAACTCTGCAGTACGCCGCACGGTGACACTCCACCCAGCGCTCGTGAGGTACTGAATGAGCACCCACATCATCGCGCCGATGGCGATCGTCAACGCGACCAGGAACCCGAACAGCCACGAGTACGCGAAGCGCGTGGGGTTTTGTGCGTAGCCAGCGATCGCGCCAACGAGACCGACGCCGCCGATCCCTGCGAACAGTTTCCAGAGGCCAGCCCACTTCGCGTTCAGCGCGTAGGGCATCGGAGCGGCAGGCTTAGCTTTCTCGACGGGCTTGGCTTTCTCGACGGGCTTGGCCTTCTCGGCGGGCTTCGCCTTCTCAGCGGACTTCGCCTTCTCTGCAGGCTTGCCCTTCTCTGCAAGCTTGCGCTTCTCTGCGGGCTTGGCCTTCTCTTCTTCTTCCTCCCCCTTCGGGGACTTTCCAGGATCGTCGTCGGACTCTTCCTCCCCAGGATCGGAATCCTCTTCCGCCTTCGGGGACTTTCCAGACTCGTCGCGGTCCTCCGGCACGGCCTTCGACTTCTCTTCGGCCTCTTCGCCCTTGGGCTTCTTCTTGTTGTCTTCGTCGCTCACGGCTTCTTCTCCAGGGCCTGGCTCACCTGCAAGGCGCGCACGTATTCGACGATGGCCCAGCGGTCTTGCGTCGGGATCTGCGGACCGTAGGCGGGCATGTTGCGAACGCCGTTCTCGATCGTCGCGAACAGTTGCCCGTCTGGCATGTGGCGGATGCGATCTTGGTGATACGTCGGCGGAGGCGGCATGCCTGCGCCGCGCTTGATCACGATGCCGTCGCCTGCGCCCGCGAGCCCGTGGCAGGGCGTGCAATAGATGTTGAAGCGCTCACGCCCGCGCGCGAGCATCGCGTCCATGCCGCCAGCGCGTGTCACCACCTCGGGTGGGACGACCATCACGTAGCCCGTGTCGGTCACGCCGTGCGCGATCTTCGGATCGATCTCCTCTTCGCGCGAGATCACGCCAAACACCGGCGGGCGCATGTTGCGGTGATCGTCGAAGTACATGCTCTCTTGCTGCATCGAGTACTTCGGCTGACCGTACATGTTGCGGATAGGTACGATCGGAGTGTCCTCCGTCGTTTGACCACGGCAGCCGGCGATCGCTCCGAATGCAGCGAAAAACAGCGTCAGCGTGAGACTGTGGCGGCGCATCTCAGTGATCCTTTTGCGGGATGGGCTCGGGCTCGAGCTCTTCTTCGACGACCTCGACCGCGTCCGCGTGCGTCGACTCGAGCAACATTCGTGTCTTCTTCAGATCGAACTTCGGGTCCTCCGCCTCGACCGAGACGAAGAACTTGTCGTCCGTGGCGGCGTTGAAGCGCTCGCTCTCGAAGATGGGGTGATGGTGCCGCGGCAGCTTGTTCAAGCCGAGCATGCCGAACACTGCGGCGAACGACGAGAGGAGCACTGTGAGCTCGAACATGATCGGCACGCTCGAAGGGAGCGCGAAGCCGGGCTTGCCGCCGATGATGATCGGGTAGTCCACGCCGTTCATCCACCAGATCATGGTGACCGCGAGGGTGACTCCTGTGAGACCGCCCGTGAGCACGATCCACCCGAGCTTGCTGTCCGGCAGACCCATCGCCGCATCCATCCCGTGAACCGGGAACGGCGAGTGCGTGTCGAAGTTCTTGTAGCCCGCGTCGCGCAACTTCTCCGCCGCGTGCAGTAGCTTGCCTGGTGTTGGGTACTCGGCGAGCAGCAGCGCCGGTCGCTTCTTGACGACCGGTGCCGCGTGCGGAGCGGGGAGTTCTTTCGGTCCGATGATGATCGGCCCCGTGGGCTTCGGCTTGGGCTTGGGCTCTTCGGTCTTCTTCTTGGCTGCAGCCTTGGGAGCTTCTTTCTTGGCGGCTTCTTTCTTCGGCGGATCGGCCTTCTTCGGAGGGTCCGCCTTCTTCGGAGCGGGCTCCTCTTCCTCCTCTTCCTCTTCGTCGTCCTCTTCGTCTTCGTCGTCTGCGGCGGACTCTTTGGACGTGGGGGGGTTCTTCGGAGCGGGAGCGGGAGACTCCTCTTTCTCTTTCTCTTCTGCTTCGTCCTTCTCCTCTTCGGAGTCGGGGCTCTTCTTGGGATCGTCAACCATTGGTCATTCTCCCGGAGCGAGCGCTTCTTCGGCGTCGCCCTCATGGTGGTCGTGCGCGTGCTCGGCGTGCTCTCCGTCGTGAGGATCTGCTTGCGGCAAGATGCCCTTGACCTCCGCGATCGCCACCATCGGCACCCATCGGATGAAGAGGAGGAACAGCGTGAAGAAGAGGCCGAGCGTGCCCAAGTAGGTGCAGAGGTCGACCGCGGTCGGTCGGTAGTAACCCCACGAAGACGGCATGAAGTCGCGGTGGAGCGAGGTCACGATGATGACGAAGCGCTCGAACCACATGCCGATGTTGATGAAGATCGACACCGCGAACATCACAGGGATGCTCGTGCGAAGCCTCTTCGACCAGAACAGCTGCGGAGAGATCACGTTGCACGTGATCATCGTCCAGTAAGCCCACCAGTACGGGCCCGTCGCGCGGTTGAAGAACACGTACCGCTCGTATTGATTGCCCGAGTAGTACGCGATGAAGAACTCCATGCCGTACGCGTAGCCAACGAGCGACCCCGTCGTGAGCATGATCTTGTTCATCAGCTCGAGGTGCTTGATGGTGATGACGGACTCCATTCCGTACACCGCGCGCACGATGATCATGAGCGTCATGACCATCGCAAACCCGCTAAAAACAGCGCCCGCGACGAAGTACGGCGGGAAGATGGTCGTGTGCCAGCCGGGCTCCACCGACGTCGCGAAGTCGAACGAGACGACGCTGTGAACGGAGAGGACGAGCGGCGTGGAGAGCGCTGCGAGGATCAAGTAAGCGCGCTCGTAGTTCTGCCAGTGACGATTCGCGCCGCGCCAGCCGAGCGCGAAGAACCCGTCCGCGCGCTGGCGGATGGCGGCGAACTTGCCAGTCATCTTCGCCGCACGATCACGCAAGAGCGCGAGGTCCGGGATGAGGCCGACGTACCAGAACATCGTCGAGACCGTGAAGTACGTGCTCACC
>JANYHY010000366.1 GCA_025362165.1 Myxococcales bacterium
TTCCTCAAGTGCTTTCACGAGAAGCGCGGCGTCTACAACACCAAGAGTCAGAAGAACGAGAATGAGGTCTACCTGGATCTCACTCATATCCCCAAAGATACGCTGCGCCGCAAATTGGCCGGGATCCTGGAGATCTACGAGAAATTCGTCGGAGAGGATCCGTACGAGAACCCGATGCGAGTGTTCCCTGCGGTCCACTATTCCATGGGTGGACTATGGGTAGACTTCGAGCGCGCCTCCAATGGGTCTTTGGTAGTGGGCTCGCCCAAGAATCACTCTACCAACATCGAAGGTTGCTACGCGGCGGGGGAGGTTGACTACCAATATCATGGTGCCAATCGACTGGGCGCCAACTCACTGTTGAGTTGCATCTATGCAGGCATCGTCACGGGGCCTGCGATGGCCTCGTATCGACAAGGCCTGGACAAGAGCAGCTATGACATGCCCAGCTCCTTGTTCGACAAAGCAGAGAAGCGCGAGCAGAAGAAGTGGGAGAAAATACTCGGACTAGAGGGCGACCAGAACGCCTATCAAATCCATGAAGAGCTCGGCCAGGCGATGCTGCTCGACGTGACCATCGAGCGCCACAACGAGAAGATCGACAAGGTGCTCGCCACCATCGACGAGCTGACTGCGCGCGCCAAGAAGGTGAACGTGCTCGACAAGAGCACCAAGGCCAATGACAACGCCCGCTTCGTGCGGCACCTCGACAACATGCTCGTGCTCGCGCGAGTCATCGCCCAGGGAGCGCGCAATCGTGACGAGTCGCGCGGCGCGCACTTCAAGCCTGAGTTCAAGGGAGATCGCAATGACGCCGAGTGGCAACGCACGACCATGGCGTTCCACCAAGACGGCGGAAAGAGCGCGGCCCCTAGTGTTCAGTTCAAGCGCTCATTCGATTATCCGTTATTGGGTCAGACTCAGAACATTTCCGACGCAGTCGACATCTCGCTCGTGAGGCCCCGCGCGCGTCGCTACGAGCAAGCAGGTGCCGCGAGCGCGGTCGCGCAGAAACACGCGGACGAAAAGAAGAAGGAAGCCGTCAATGGCTGACAAAACGATTCGACTGAAGATCCAGCGTCAAGACGCGGCGGACCAACCCGAGACCAAGCGGTGGGAAGAGTTCGACGTCGCATGGCACCCGCAGATGAACGTCATCAGCGCGCTCATGGAGATTCGAAAGCAACCCAAGACGGTAGAAGGCAAAGACATCGCGCCGGTAGTTTGGGAGTCCGTGTGTCTAGAAGAGGTGTGCGGTGCGTGCACGATGATCGTCAATGGCAGAGTGCGCCAGGCGTGCACTGCATTGATCGACGTCATAAGCCCCAATCAAGAGCCCATCACTCTGCAACCCATGACCAAGTTCCCGCTCGTGCGCGATCTGATCGTGGATCGCAGTCGGATGTTCGACGATCTCAAGACCGTCAAAGCATGGATTCAATTGGACGGCTCACACGAGCTAGGCCCTGGGCCGCGACAGAGCCAAGAGAATCAAGAAGAGGCGTACCCACTCTCGCGCTGCATGACGTGCGGTTGTTGCTTGGAGGCGTGCCCTCAAGTCAATGACAGCTCCAAGTTCATCGGGCCGGCCGCGCTCAATCAAGTGCGACTCTTCAACCTCCACCCGAGCGGCAAGATGCACGCGTCCGAGCGCCTGCAGACCGTCATGGACGAAGATGGCGTCATCGGCTGCGGCAAAGCGCAAAACTGCGTAGAGGTGTGCCCGAAAGAGATCCCGCTGGTCGACTCGATCGCGATCGTCTCTCGTCAAGTCACCAAAGAGATGCTGTTCGGTTGGTTACTCAAGTAGGTCTCAGAACGCGACGCCGAGCGAGCCCATGATCGTGAGCTGCGTGGCGAAATCCGCGTCGCTGTTACCGATGAGCAAATTGTACCGAACGTCAGCGCCGACGAAGAAGGGCCCCGCAACCTTGAAGTGCACGTGCGCGGCGGGAGCAAACGTGATGTGCGTGCTCGAGTTCGAGGCGCTGCCTACCGATCCGCTGTAGATCGTCGGACCGCCCCAGATGTACGGGCGAAGCGTGACCGGTCCCAAGCTCACTTGGTACCCGAGCTCTGCGCCGACTTGCAGCGCGTTGACGGACACGTGCTGCGCCCCCACGAGCGGGAGCGTGACGTCCTTGCTGCCGCCGAGAAAGTAGCGGAACGATGCGCCGAGATAAAAGCTGCTGATCTCTACGCCGCCGTGCAGGCCGAACCCGACACCGAAGGGGTTGGGATCGTAGCCCTCATGGAACGGCGCGAGGCCGTAGCCGACGTCTCCGCCCACCTCGGCACCCAGCGCATGCGCGTCTCGGGCGTTGAACAGCATCGTGGAACCCACGGCGACCAGGGCGACGGCGAGCTTTTTCATCCGGGTAGTATCACCGGTGAAAACGATGGCGGCAAGCGCGCGCGCTCCGGTATCGTGGCGGACGTGCGAAGGGTCCTGACTGCCGGTGTATTGTGCACGTTGTTCGTGCCTGCGCTCGCCCTCGCAGACGACCTCACTCCGCCCGCGCAAACCGTGACGGCGGACCAAGCCAAGGGTGTGCTCTCTGGCGATGAGAAGCCCGACTCGATCCTGCCGCAAGCGCCGCTCGAGGCACCACCCGCGCCGCCGCACAAAACAGGGCTCGTTCTCTCCGGCTCGATCGGCGCGCTCGGCTTCATCGGCAAGTTCAAGGACGTCGCGCCGCCCGCCGTCATGCTGCACCTGCACCTCGGCTACGAGATCTTCCGGTGGCTGATGCCGTTCGTCTCGGGCGAGCTCTCGTTCACGGACACGAGCAACACGATCGGGCAGAACGGAACGGACGCCTCCAAGACACGCGCGTTCCCCATCTTCGGCTTCGGTGGCGGCGTGCGCTTCACCATCCCTGTCGGCACGCGCGTCGGGATCTTCGCGCAGGGTGACATCGGCGCGCTGCAGGCAGACGTCACCAAGTACGCGCTCGCCAACATGGGGTACGGCAACACTGAGAAGCTCGGCCTCTACTACGGCGGCAAGCTCGGCCTCGAGTGGTACCAGGTGGATCGCCACATGGGACTCGGACTTCAAGGTGGCATGCGCATGTTGAGCGGCTTCGCTCGCACCGTGGGAAGCGATACACCTCTCGGCTGGGACGCGGCCGCCACCATTCGGTATACGTTTTAGCCGGCGGCGAGAACTTTCGAGCGCGCGAGGCGTCGTATGTCTCATGCGCCAGACGACACTCTTGGGGACTCTCGTGGCGGTCTTGGGCGTGTACGCGTGCTCTGGCCAAAATCAGGCCGATCGCGCGCCAATCGCGAGCACCGAGCAACCTATGGCGCTGAACCGCGAGGTCGACACGGTGTCTGCTCAGGTGCCCATGGGTACGACAGCGCAGCGCTCGGACGGTGGCCCGCTCACGCGCTTCATCGAGTATGGCGTGACGATCGACAAGGTGACCGCGATGGTCAACAACGACAGCGTCATCAACCGCGCGAGCGCGCGTGGGCTAGACGTGCTCGACCTTACTTGGGAAGACACCGGGCGGGACCTGGGCTCGTCGGGCGGTCCCAACATCAGCGATCTCACGCTGCAAGTGCGCCGCAAGAGTCCATGGGTTGACGGCGCGTACGTGACGTCGTTGATGCCCGTGCTTCGCTTTCCCAATTACACGGACAAGACCGCTGACATCGCGGCAGACAAATTCTTCGTGCGCGTCGGCAATGAGAAGGACGGCGGAGAGCTGCGCAGCGTCGCGCTCACGGATCTGCTCAAGAGCATCAAGGAGTACGCGTCCACACCGTCCAGCATCAAGGGCTCGGGCGATCTCCTCGCCAAGCGCGACACACATTTCCTCGTGAGCGCGCAGGCCGTGTTTCTGCCCATTCCCAAGCATGGTGAGGCGGAGTTCACGCCCATGCTGTTCAACTATCAATCCGCGCCCGGCAACCCCGCAGACCTCGCGATCCTCGTCACGCGACAAGGCACGAGCGTGCAAGTGATCGAGAACAAACCGGCGGACGCTTCAATCACCGGTTGGGGACAAGAGCTCTATTTCAACAACCGCGGCCAGCGCACTCCGTTCACCGCAGAGCGCCGCACGGAGGTCGTTCAACGCATCGAGGCGCAAGGCGGCCCCAAGAGCGAGGACGATCGCAGCGCGATCGCCAAAGGCGCGGACGTCATCTTTCTGATCCAAGTGCCGCTCAAGCATCGCGACACGGGCTACATGAACAGCTTCGGCTACGGGATCGGCGACTCGTTCGGCGCTGGCGGTCTCGGGTTGATCGGCGTCGGCGAGGGGGGAGGAGGCGCAAGTGATATGGCGCCGCCACCCATGGCCACCGCGTCGCCAAAATCGAGCATGGGATTTGGGAGCGGCAGCGGTCACGGGGCCAACGGAGAGATGCCCTCGAGCGACGTGGATCGCGCGGTCGTCGGACACGGGCCAAACCTAGGGCTGTTCAGCGAAGGTCATGATCTGGCCTTCGAGCGCGATCCCATGTTCCCCATCCGCGTCACCGTGCAGTTCTACAAAGCGACGAGCAACGGCGTCGTCTCCGATGCAGATCTCGACAGCATCAAGAAATCGATCGCGGACGTCTATGCGCACGCGGACTTCGTCGGCTCGCTGGTAGTCCCCGAAAACGATGCCATCCGCCCGACCGCCTGGGCAACCGCACCCACGGGCTGGTTCCCTTGGTGATTGTGCGTCCTTGATCGCGCCTGCTACATTGCGCCGATGATCACCGCAATCTTGGATTTCTGGTTCGGCCAACCTGCGGACGACGTGGCGTCGCTCAAGTCGAAGATGAAACGTTGGTACTCGGCTGGGCCCGCTCTCGACCCGGAGATCATCGAACGGTTTGGTGCGCAGACCCAAGAAGCGGTAGATGGCGGATTCGTGGATTGGGAGAGCAGCGCGGACGGCAAGCTCGCGCTCATACTCTTACTTGATCAATTCACACGATCAGTATTTCGCAACCAGCCACGGATGTATGCGGGTGACGCGCGCGCACAACAGATCGCCCTAGAGGCAGACTCGAAGATTGGAGTTGATTGGCACTCGGAGCGTCGACACTTTTTATTGATGCCATTCCTGCACGCGGAGAATTTGGTTCTGCAAGAACGAGCGGTCCGAGAGATGGCGGAGCACGTGGCGACCGCCCCGGTGGCGCTCAGACCTGTTTATTCGATGGGTGTGGAGCAAACTCATAAATACCGAGCCATCATCGAGCGCTTCGGCCGATTTCCGCACCGAAATGCCATACTCGGTCGTGTCTCTACTCCAGAAGAAGTGGAGTTCTTGCGCGACTGGGCAGAGAAACAAGCGCCCACCGGAGCCAAAGATCTATGAGTTGAGACTTATGGTTTTCCGCAGAGCGGCACGCCGTCGGCCTTGTTGTTGCTTTTGTCGAACGGCGCGCACAAGCCGTCGTCGCTGGTCATGGCGGCGACCTTCCCTTTGCGGAAAGTGTTGTCCTTGATGGTGACGCCGCTCGCGTCTTTCGCGTTGACGCTCCAGAAGGTGATGGCACCTTTGGCGCTGTTTCCGGGGTTGCCGAAGAACTCGAACGTGCAGCCCTCGAGGTCGGTGCCGTTGGCTTTGGCGTAGAGGAAGATGGTGCCCCAGTCACCTTCGGCGGGAGTGGGGCTCGAGCTGGTGAACGTGACGCCTTTGGCGATGAGAGAGCCCGAGCCGTTGTGCGCGACCTCGAAGTAGTTGCCCTGGCCGATCTTGATGAGGCCCTTCTCAGGCAGAGTGATCGTGGCGGACTTGCTATCGTTGCCGATGCTGATGTTGCCGTCGATTTGATAGGCGACGTCGATGACGGGCCAACGGCCGCTCTCGTCGACCTGGCTTTCCTTGACGTGGATCTCGCCGCCGAACTTGTTGCCGCTGCCGATGGTGCCGAGCGTCTCGGCCTTGACGTTGAGCGAGCCTGACTTGTTGTCCGCGAGCGTGTTGTTCTCGAACTTGCCGAAGCCGCCGTTGTCGTCTGCGACGATCCCGAACTGCGCGCTCTTGGTTATTTTGCTGTTGGTGATGCTGACGCGACCCGCGGTGCGCATGGATTCGAGCTGAATCGCGCCGACTCCGCCGTTCGACTTGCTTCCGGCGTAGTCCATTTGGAGGTGATCGATGTTGGTGCCCGCGGTCGTCTTCTCGCGGAAGCCGAGTCCGACATAGTCGCCAGGCGCGGGCGACTTGTTCGAGGACGTGAACACCACCGGCTCCTTGTCCGTACCCGAGACGACGAACTTGCCGTACTCGACCCAGATATACGTGTCGGTGTCGAACTCGACCTTCACGCCCTGTTCGATCGTCATCGTCGCGCCCTCGCGCAACGTGATGGGGTTCTTCACCTTGGTCTTGCAGCCCTTGGTGATCGTCCACTCGCCTTGGATGTCGCCCTTCGGCATCTTGCAGCCCTTGTAGGGCTTGTCCAACGGCGGATCGTCGTCCGTGGTGGAGGGATCGTTGCTTGCGCTGTTGCCGGTGCCCTTGTCACTGTTCGTCGACGAGCCACCGCCATTGTCGGTCTGCTCCTTGTCCTTCTTTTTGAGGAAGTTGCACCCGGACAGGATCACCACGGCGCAGACACCAAGCGACAGGCTTCTATTCATGGGCGCGCTTCTACTCGATTGGCGCCCCGGTCTCTAGTGGACAGAGTCGGCGTGTCCGTGCGACCTTCCCAGGCTCAAGTCAGAGGGAGACTTCCAATCATGCGTAAGCTCATCGCGCTCGTCCCGTCCTTCATGTTCCTCGCGTGTGGTGGTGGCGACAAGCCCGTCGTGGATCCGACGACCACTGCGCAGACGACGACGGCGTCCGCTTCGAGCGCAGCGCCTACTCCGCCCGGTCCTCTGGGCAGCACCGCGTACGGCTTCGTCATCGGTGCGGCGGGTTGCTGGCTTGGTGGTAGCTGGGCAGAGGCAGAGGGCGAGACGCAGAAGGCAGAGCGCAAGAAGGCCGTCGAAGTGCGTTGCTTGGACGTGACCAAGATGCTCACTGGGTCCGGCGACAAGGTCGAGCAGCTGCGGGCGCTCGACCCAGCGATCACGGACAGCATCGGCGCGAAGGTGATCGCATACGCGAAGGATGATCACCTCGACGCGACTCGCACGGAGAACCTCGTCAAGCTCGCGACCGCGATCGCCACCGCGCAACGCGAGGCGCTGCTCGCGCGTCGCGCGTCGGAGAAGATCAAGGGTGACCTCGACAAGCTCTCGACGGACAAAGAAGAGGACGCGGCGCGCGAGAAGGACTCCGACAAGCTCACCGCGGATGAAGCGGCGATCGTCGCGCAGCTCAAGCCAACCGCGGCGCTCGAAGCTCTCATGAACCTTCAGGCAGGCGAGTACTCGCACGACGGAAAGGCGATCGCGCTGCTCACGGCGATCAGTCGCGTCGATCATGCGCGCGGACTCCCCAAGCACATGAAGGTCTACGCGGCGGGCAGCGTGCTCAAGCTCGCGTTCGGTGTCGCGCCGCCCGCGGTGGGCGAGGACGTCAAGACGAAGCTGGTGCCCGGCACTTGGCTCGCGTACCTCACGGACGTCGCGAAGGCCGCAAATCACGCCGTCCCCGACACCGCCAAGACCCCGAAGGAGCGCGAGCCCTTCGCGTGGGCCGGCATGATCTCTGGCTTCTCGGACAAGCTGAAGGCGGAGCAGCCGCAGACGCAGGGCGAGCTCGCGAACGTGCTCACGTCGACCGCAGGTCACCTGGACGCGATCGCGCAGATGGCCTCGGACAAGGGCGCCGCGCGCGCGGGACAGCCCGACGCGAAGAAGCCATAACGCTCAGCGTCTGCGGGTCGAGTCTCTTCCGAGACCCTTCTCGCGCGCGAGCAACGTGGCGCGCGTGAGGCTCTGATGCTCGAACTTGTCGTGGATGCGCGCCGCGACCTCTTCGAGCTTGCGACCTCGCTCGCGCCCGTCGTCGAACAGCACGCGCGGAGGGGGACCTTCGCTCAAGCCGTGCACCGAGACTCCCGTCAGCCGCACGCGAAAGTGTGATGCGAGGTCGAAGCGATCCAGCAGCCGGCACGCTGCGCGATGGAGCGAGAGCGTGTCGCATGTCGGCTCGGCGAAAGAGAGCTGGCGCGAACGGAGCGTGAAATCAGCATACTTCAGCTTCACCGTGACCCCGCCCGCAGAGAAGCCAAGGACGACCAGACGATTGGCCACGCGCGCGCAGTGATCGAGCAGCGTCGCTTCGATGGCCTCGCGCGTGGAGAGATCGTTCTCGTAGGTCTCCTCGGCGCCGATGCTCTTGGCGACTCCGTTGGGATCTACTTCGCGCGGATCTTCTCCGCGAGCGAGCGACCGCACCTGCGCGCCCCACTCGCCCAACACACGCTCAAGATCGAGGAGGTTGCCGTCCGCGAGATCGCCGAGCGTGCGATAGCCGAGCGCGCGGAGCTTGGGCGCCGTCTTCGGTCCGACTCCCCACATGCGCTCGATCGGCAGCCTCGCCAGCGTGGAGCGCACGTCATGTTCGGCAATGACGACGAGACCATCTGGCTTGTCTAGGTCGCTCGCGATCTTCGCGACGAACTTGCACGGCGCGACTCCTGCGGAGGCGACCAGTCCAGTCTCCGCGCGCACCTCGTCCTTGATGCGGCGAGCGATGGTCGCGCCGTCGCCGAACAGCGAGCGGCTCGCGGTCACGTCGAGGAACGCCTCGTCCACGCTCAGGCCTTCGACCAGCGGCGTGTACCGGCGAAAGATCTCGAAGATCTCGTGACTCATCTCGCCGTATCGCTCGCCGCGCGGAGGCACGACGACGAGGTGCGGGCACAGGCGCATCGCTTCCATCATCGGCATCGCAGATCGCACGCCGTACTCACGCGACTCGTATGACGCAGCGGCGACCACCGAGCGCATGGATCTCCCACCGACGGCGACCGGCCTCCCGCGCAGAGACGGATCGTCGAGTTGCTCCACGGAGGCGAAGAACGCGTCCATGTCGACGTGGAGGATCTGCCGAGTCACGTTCGCACCTTTACCGCGGCGCGCGCGACGATCCACGCGATGCGCGGCAAGTGGCGTAAACCCAGGCCCGGAGCGCCGTCGAAGTAGACGGGACGCACCGGCACGTGAGCGATGACGACGTTCGTGCGGACGAGCATCGCGATCAGATCGTTCGGGTAACCGTAGCGCGGCCAGAGCGCGTCGAGCTCCAGACGCTCGCACTCGGATCTCGCGATCGCAGTGTAGCCGCACTGGCTGTCCTTGATCGTCGTTCGCAGCGCGAGGCTCGTCGCGAACGAGAACACGCGGCCGCCGACGCTGCGCGACCACGGGATGTCTCTCGAGTCGGGGTGTGCGAACCGATCGCCTTTCGCGTAGCCCGCTTCGCCTGTGACGACGGGACGTACGACGCTCTCGAGATCGCGCGGATCCATTTGTCCGTCGCCCGCCATCACGACGAACGCGTCTCGCGCGCCGCCGGGAGTCGCAAGCGCGTGTCGATACCCGGTCACGATGGCTGCGCCGACGCCGAGGTTGCGCGCGTGTCGAGTCACGGTGACGCGAGCGTCGATCACCTCCCGCGCTGCGAGCGAAGTGCCATCGCGGCTCGCGTCATCGACGATGACGATCTGATCGACCCAAGAAGGCAGCGTGCCGATGACGCGCGCGACGCTCTCCTCGACGTCATACGCGGGGACCACCACCACCACGCGCGCACCCAAGAGCATCCGCAAGACGATTAGCACCGACGGTGTGGTATGCGGACATCGCGATGCGCAAGAAGGTGATCTACGCGGCGCTGTCGACGGTCGTCGCGGTCGCGCTGTTCCTCTTGCTGCGCACGCCGTTCCCGAGCAACGAGTCTCCCGAAGGCGCCTATGCACGCATCGCCAAGGCGTTGGCTGAAGGTCATCCACGCGACCTGTTTCCATACTTGGAGACTGACGCGCAGTGGGCCTGCATCAGCGTGCACGACGCGCGAAAAGCGGCAAAAAACAGGGTCATCGCGAGCTACCCATCCTCCGAGCAGCAAGCAGCGCGCGCGGAGCTCGGCCCTCTCGCAGACTCCACAGACGGCGAAGACGTGTTCGTGCAGACGGCCGAGTCGCGCGGGTGGTTCGCGCGCCTGAAAAAAGATTTGTCTGGCAGCAAGAGCGTCGAGATCAGCGGAGACCGCGCCACCGTCGTCACAGCGCGAGGCACGCGCTACTCATTTCGCCGCCGCGACAACGGCATGTGGGGCCTCACCATGTTCACCGCGGAGCTCGTCACCGACCGAGACAAAGCCACCCGCGATCTAGAAGTCGTCACCGCCGCCGCCGCCGACTACGACCGAGCAATCCCCCACTAACGCAGCAGTGTTGGCTGATCTGTACAATCCAACATCACGAGCCGCAACGTGGCTACCGCGAAACGAGACGACCAGACCTCTCACCCCCCGCCACCTATCCGCCGCAAAGACCGGCGAGCGCGCGGTGCTTTTTCTGGTG
>JANYHY010000413.1 GCA_025362165.1 Myxococcales bacterium
CCGCGACATCAAGCCGGAGAATGTCTTTCTCTCCCAACGGCCTGGGTGCCCCCCGATCGTCAAGCTGCTCGATTTCGGCGTCTCCAAGATGTTGACCCGCTCCACGCGCGGACAAGACTTCGACGACGAGACGCTCACCAAGACGGGAATGGTGATGGGCACGCCGTATTACATGGCGCCGGAGCAAGCACGCGGCGAGCGCGATCTCGACGGGCGCGTCGACGTGTATGCGTGCGGTGTCGTGCTCTACGAGATCCTCACGGGCAAGCGACCGTTCCAAGGCCCGAACTACAACGCGCTCCTGATGGGGATCTTGACGGGCACGCCGACGCCGCTGCGGAGCCTCGAGCCCAGCGTGCCGCCCGCGCTCGAGCGCGTGGTGCAGAAGGCGATGAGCCGATCGCGCAAAGACCGATACCAGGACGCGCGAGCGTTCAGTGACGCGCTCGTCCTCGTGACACAACAGAGCGTGCGCCCGAAGAACGACTCGATCGACATCCCCGTCAGTTTCGCCGACTCCGCTGAGGTCGATCTGCAAATGCTCGACGAGGACAACGGGACCACGACAGCCCGCAGCGCGCCAAGGATCGAAGACTACCCGAGCAGCGATGACGCGTACGGTGAGCAGCCGACCGATCGCACGACGCTGATGACGCCCGCGGAGATCGCTCGCGCAGTGACCATCACCGGCAGCAGCCCGCGCCAACGCAGCGTACACGACACGGATCCTCAAGAAGTACCGCCCGTGCAGGAAGACGACGCGACGCGCACCGTTCGGAGAGACGCGCTTGTCTCGAAGGACAAACTCGGCAAAAAATAGCGGGATCAGACCAGCGCGGCGCGTGCGTGCTTGGCTGCCTCGTCACGCTCCTTGAGCGACTCGAGGATGATCACCGCGGTCTCTTCGATCGCGCGACCCGTCACGTCGATCACGGGCCAGTTGGGGTGCGCGCGGAAGATATTGTGCGCGTAGTCCAGCTCCAGGCGCACTTGATCGACGAGGCCATAGCCCGTGTCCATCGGCATGCCGAGCTGCTTGAGTCGCGCCTTACGGATCTCGACGAGCTGGTTGAGCTCGATCGTGAGACACACGACGCGCTCTTGCTGCGCCTCTTCGAGCTCCGGAGGAGGTTGGATGCCCATGACGATTGGGAGGTTCGCGACCTTCAGTCCGCGTTGGGCAAGCAGCGTCGAGAGCGGAGTCTTGCTGGTGCGACTCACGCCGACGAGCACGAGATCGGCCTTGCGGAAGTTACGCGGCTCCTTGCCGTCGTCGCTCTTCACGGTGAACTCGACAGCCTCGATGCGGCGGAAGTATTCGTCGGAGAGAGGCAACATCCCGCTCGGCGTGTTGATCGGATGGCGATCGAGGAAGGTGCCGATCTTGCCGATGAGCGAGCCGATGAGATCGAGCGCCTCGATCTTGAGCTCGTAGCTCGCCGCGTGGATGTACTCGCGTAGTTCAGGGCTCACGACGGTGAACACGACGAGCGCGCCGTCCTTCGCCGCTCGCTCGAGGATCGGGCGCGCCGCCTCCTTGGTGCGGATTCGGGTGTGCAACCGGATCAGCGCGCCAGAGTGAGGGAACTGGAGCATCGCGGCGCGAACGACCTTCTCCGCGGTCTCACCAGTCGAGTCGCTCAGGATGTCGAGTCGCTTGCCTTCCAATGCGTGTCTCCTGTTAGCAGTCTAACAGGTTTGAGTCCGTCCCTGCGCTTCGCCCGCATGGACGACGATGGACTCACGGTGGATCAAGATGGACACAGTCGACGCGGAATTTCGCGAAGACGCGCGAGTTTTGTGGGCTCGCGACGCTCTACGACCGTGCACGCTTGTTGCTCTTACGGATGAGTCCATGTTGGGCACCCTCAACTCACGCAAGCGCCCGCCCGCCGGCTCCGAGCTCGTGCGCGACGTCGTTCGCACGCCCCGGCCCAGCACGCAGCCTCGACGGGTGTGGCGGCTGAGCGATCCGAACGCACTCCAAAAACTCACCGGTCGCGTCGCGCAGCCGACTCCGGTCCCGTGGGTCGACAGCGACGAGCGCCTGGCCGCAGTGCAGTCGTCGATTCGTCAGCTGCCCGATCTCACCGCGAGCATCCCCGACACGGACGAGATCATGGCGACGCGCCAGCTCCCCGCGGTCGCACCTGCGGTCCCGACGCCGACACCCACTCCGCCGATCACAACGGTGCGGCGCGCGGATGTGCGAGCGCGCTTCGAGGCGATCCCCGACCTGAACCAGCTCGTTCAAGGCGAGGTCGATGCCCGCGTGCGACTCCAGCGCGATGTCCATGAGGCGCTCCTCGCGGCGGTCGCCAAGCTCCAGCCGGAGCTGCGCAAGAAGCCAACGTCTCCGGTGGCGTGGCTGCTGCTTGGCCTCTCGCTAGGCGGCATGCTCGTGTTCTTCATGTTGGGCCCCAATCAGGCTCCGCCAGCGCCGCCCTCGACGATCGTCGCCGCGGCGCCACCCCCTACGGCTCCGCCGGTTTGTGTCGCGCCAGAGATCGCGCCAGTGTCGACGGTCGTCGCGAGCGTCGACGGCGCTCAGTTTCTTCAGACGCCGATGATCCCAACATTCACGGTGGACGCGCTTCCCAAGCCGAAGCCGAAAGCCGTGTGGATCGCGCCGCGCCGAACGGCCACACCTGCGGCGACCGCGGCGATCGCCCAAGACACCGAGTCGGACAATCCCTATGACGACATGAAGGACGACGTTCCCACCCAGTGACTCATCACGTGGGCGCGATGAAGTCGTGACGCGTGAAGATGGCGTCGACACGTAGGCCTTCGGCTTCGATCGCTGCGCGTCCGCCTTCGAGGCGATCCACGAGCGCGACGACTCCAGCGATCTCGTAGCCAGCTTCGCGGAGTTTTCGCGCTGCCTTCAACGTGGAGCCGCCGGTCGTGACGACGTCCTCGAGGAGCGCGAGGCGCGCGCCTTTGGGCAGGTGAGTGTCACCTTCGAGCATCCTTCGCGAGCCGTGGTCCTTCGCGTCTTTGCGCACGTAGATCGCGTCGAGCCCCGGCCCTTTGTGGAAGCTCGTCACCGCGACCGCGCTCGCGAGCGGACAACCGCCGAGCTCCACTCCCGCGATCGCGACGCAACCGCTGAGCGCGCGCACGGCCTCGAGCATCACGTCGCCGACGAGCGCGTGCCCTTCGGCGAGCAAGACGGCTTGCTTGCAGTCGATGAAGAAATCGCTCTCTTTGCCCGAGGCGAGCACCACTCGCCGTCGCGCGAAGCCGTGCGTGCGCAGGAGATCGAGCAGGCGCTCCCGCCCCGAAGGCACGTCAGCTCTTCTTCTTGAGCGCGCCCTTGCTGCCCTTCTTGAGGACGGGCACGACGGGCGGCGGCGGCGC
>JANYHY010000442.1 GCA_025362165.1 Myxococcales bacterium
GTAGTGGTAGCCAGGAGCGGCATTGCTGTGAATGCCGCGTTGAGCTTTGACGTATCGACAAGTTTCTGAGAACATCGGCGTGTCGGGAGGCTAAAAATGCGTGGACTCTTACTCGGCGTCATGATGGTTGTGGGGATGTCCACCGGGGGATGTGCGAACGACGTCGGCACCGCCGCCGGCCATGATGCTGGAGGCCCGGACACCATGCCTCAGAATGACGCAGGACTCGACTCCGGTACGGACAGCGGCAGCCACGTATGCAAGTTCGATATCGACAAGTTCGACAACGGCTGTGTGTTCGGCCCCTGAACCCTGAACCGGAGCGCAGAAGTCGAGTCGGCTCGATCGTAATCCTCCACCGTCTTGGCTTAGCCTGATCGGGACGGCGTCTGATTTCGCTCCGCCTGGCCAGAGCTCCGCAGTCAGGTCAACACGGGCGTGGCGAGTAGTACCGCTCCAGCGGTGATGTCGGCGGCGGCCAGTCAGCGCTGGTCGGGATGGCGTCGCTCACTGAGCGGTGTAGCCGACGCTCCAGCCACGTAGTGCAGGCGTGATCTTCACGTCGTTGGTTCGCAGAGTCGCGCGGAGCTTGATGCTTGATGCGTCAAGTGATGACAAGTTCATCGAGTTGGACGCGTCCGCGACGAGGACTTTGTCGTTCGCATCGATGACGTCGACTTGCACTGACGTGCCAGGGAACGCGGTGATGTCGAAGCCGAGAGCGCCCCACCCGCAGAGGTTGGCGGGCGAGATGAGCGGGGAGGTGCTCGTGCCGAATGGCGCGTAGACGAAGTCGCCTGCGTAGCCCACCTGCGGCGAGGAGGTCCCGTTGCCGGTGAGCAAGCCATCGAAGCGGACTCGTCCGGCGCTGCCGACTCCGCCCTTGGTCAGCGCGCTCGCGCCTGCCGCTCCGCCGTTGGCCTCCACGACGCCGTCATGGGTGAGCGTGCGTGAGACCAGCCAAATCGTGCCTCCGGAGCCTCCTCCGCCGCCACCGCAACCACCACCACCATCACCTCCGCCGGCACCACCGTTCGCGCGCACGACTCCGGTCGCGCCGATGGTGAGCGACTGTCCTGCCGTGAGCTTGAGCGCGCCTCCGCCTCCGCCTCCGCCGCCCGAGCCGCACGACGCGCTGCCCGAGCCGCCACCTCCGCCGGAGCCCGCGAAGAGCGGGAGGAGATCGATCGTTCCGTAGGCGACTCCGCCCGCGACGCCTGCGCCGAACTTCGAGGACGCGCTCGTGCCGCCGACCGAAGCGAAGCCTCCGCCGCTTCCGCCTTGCCATGTCACGCCAGCGAAGCCTTTGCCGAGACCGACTCCGTCATGACCGGGCGCCGGGTTGCCACTCAAGACTCCATCGCCTCCATCACCCGCGCCTGCCGCGCCAACGCCGCCTTTGCCGAAGCTAGAGGACGAGACGCCGTCGCCTCCGCGCGCGCCGCTCGCGTCGAGCGTGCCTTCGATGTCGATCGCGCCCGTCACCGCGAGCAAGAGCGGACCGCCGACGACCGTGACCGTGACGCCCTTGGCGATCGTGAAGGAGGTGTAGTCGTGCTCGCCGCCCATGATCGTAGTGTTGGTGGCCGCGACGAACACGCCTTCAGTGCCCGAGCCGATGTCGGGTCCGTCTAGGATGACGCCGCGCGAAGTCGCGATCGTTTGCGAGCCTACGTTCGCCTTGAAATCAGCTGGTTTCGCGTCGAACAAGCCCGCGGCTCCAGGCGTGATCACGAAGGACGAAGACGACCACGCGGACGGCGTCGAGTTGATCGACGCGCGCACGCGCCACGAGTAGTTGCCGGGTCCGACATTGGTGAGCTCCGCGGTCGTCGTGCCCGCGGGAAACGAGAGCGAGTGCGCGTTGGGTTGATTCACGAAGCCCCACTCGAGGTCGTAGCTCGCGCTCGGCACCGGAGCCCACGTGAGCGTGATGTTCGCGCGGCACGCTCCGCCCTGCCCTGCGACGATCGCAGGCGCGGCGACGGACACGTCTGCCTTCGCGCTCGCGTCGAGGCTCGAGCTAGGAGGCTCGGCGGTCGCGCATCCCGCGACGCACGCGACCACCAGTACGGCACGCATGCATGGAGCACACGCCATGGAACTCATGGGGTCAAGTGGAGTCGATGAGATCGAACTCGCACGTGTCCGCGCCGTGGAGTCGACACACGATGTGGCGCACGGCTTGGAGCTTCACGCCGACGAGCACGCCGGTCTCTTCGGCCCAGCCTTGGATCGTCAGGCAGTGGATCTTGTGCGGCGTGGCGAAGCGCTCGATGCGGAACCGGTGACCACCCGTGAGGTTTGCGGTCGATGCCGTGCCGGAGTCGTAGTGCGCAGACCACACCGCGGCCGCCTTCGAGAGGATGTAGTCGAGGCTGCCGACCTTGTAGAAGATCTTGTAGAGCGTCGGCAGGTTCGTGCGCGCGGCGTGACGCGCGAGCGGTCGCACGAGATCGAGATCTCCTCGACCGAGCACCGCGTCGATCGCCTCGGTGAAGGCGACGAACGCATCGAACGGTACCCACTGGCTCGGCGTCACGGCCCCACGGACCGCGTTGAGTTGCGACTTACCGAGCGTGCTGAGCACTCGCTCGATCGCGGGCTCGCCGTGCTGCTTGCGGATCCAATCGAGCCTCGCGAGGATGAGGCGCGCGCGTACGTTGGGCACGCGCGGGATCGACATATTCGACATCGAGCGCGAGAGTCTAGACAGCCTCGCGACCCTGCGCGAGTGTCTCGCGACGAATCGCGATGATCTCGCGCGAAACAGCCCGGTTCATCCAAGATCATGACAGCATCAGAGCGGCACGCTCGGTGCTATGCTGAGGTCTCGTGCGCATCAACCTCCTCGCCCCGCTCGCCGCGTTGACCCTCGCCGCTGCCTGTTCGAGCAGTCAGGCTCCATCGCCCACGCCCTCGACTGGCCTGGAGACAGCAGCGTTCGCGCGGGTCGCGGCGAGCAACCAGGTGCCTGGTGACTTGATGATCGCGATCGCTCAGCACGAGGGCGGTCTGAGCATGCCGGCCACCAGGGCAGTGGATCCAGACGCGCAAGTGCCGGTCGCCGGACCGCTCGAGCTTCGCCACGGCAAGCTCGACACGCTCGCGCGCGGCGCCGCGTTGATGGGCAAGACAGAGCTAGAGATTCGAGTGGACACCAACCTCGGCCTCGAAGCCGCGGGCCGCGTGCTCGCAGAGATCGGATCGTCGACAGGCGCGAACTCTGCGGACTTGACGACGTGGGAGCGCGCGCTCGAAGAGTTGAGCGGCTTCTCGGACGACGCGCACCGCACCAAGTACGCCCATGACGTGTTCGCGCTGCTCGCGCGCGGCGGCACGTTCGAGGGACGCGACGGAGAGCGCGTCACGCTCGCGCCGCACGATCTCCCGCCCAGCCTCACGCTCACGATCGACACCTCGCTGCACATCCAAGGGCCTTCGGAGTATCCCGGCGCCGAGTGGTTCCCCACGAGCTGCGTCAACAAATGCGACACGACGCGCGGCGGCGCCCCCGTGCAATACGTGGTCATCCACGACACCGAGGGCGGGTGGAGCGCCAGCGTCGCCACGCTGCAGAACGATCCCGGCAAGAGCGTGCAGTACATCGTCGGAGTCGACGGTCACGTCGGTCAGTTCGTCCCCGAGTCGTACACCGCGTGGCATGACGGCAACTATTGGTACAACCAGCGCTCGGTCGGCATCGAGCACGTCGGCTACTACCAACAGCCGTACCCCACGGTGCAATACGACGCGAGCGCGGGCCTCGTGAAATATCTCACGAGCAAATACTCAGTCGCCAAAGATCGCGCGCACATCATCGGGCACGATCAAGTGCCGAACGGCAACGTGATGTCTCAGTCTGCTCCTGCGTGCGTGGACGCTCCGTCCGCGTGCGAGAGCGGCTCGAGCTACGGCGGCGCAGGAAATCACCGCGATCCGGGCGATTGGGAGTGGTGCACGTACATGCCGAGGATCGGCGGCAAGTGCAAATGCAACGACATCTGGAATCTGTGGAACTGCAGCTCGGACAAGACGCAAGCGTTTCGCTGCGTGAACAACAACGTGGAGCTCGTCTCGTGTGACGGACCTGGCGCGTGTGAGTCGAAGCCCAACGGTCAAGATGACGTCTGTCATCAGGCACCGGTAGTCCCCGACGCGAGCGTGCCTCCGCAACCGCAGCCAGACGCTTCGGTGGATCCGCCGGTGTTCCATGACGCCTCCGTGACGCCTCCCGCAGCTCAGCCCGCGGCACAAGACGAAGGTTGCTCTCAAGGCTCTCAAGTTCCCAGAGGGTCACGCGGATCGTTGTTGTCGTTCTCGCTCATGGGTCTCGCTCTGTTGATCGCGCGCCGCTTCAGAGCGCGCCACTGAGACCGAGCGTGGCGCCTCCGCTCGTCGGAGTGATCGTCGGCGTCACGTGATCGAGCG
>JANYHY010000459.1 GCA_025362165.1 Myxococcales bacterium
CCCGGAACGTACTGCTGTACGTGAGGACGGATGGCCGTCGAAGAGGCCCAAAATCGCGACCTGCGGCAGTAGTGCTAGCTAAAGCTTCTTCTCGAACACGCGATAGGTCTTGTAGACCTTGGCGCCCATCGAGCGGATGCCGAGGTTGATGGGCGCGTCGTCTTCGCGCGTCCACCCGAGCTCTGCCCACTCGTACCCTTTCGCGCGCCCGCGCTTGCTAACCTCGACATACATCGCGGCGCTGAGCCCGCCGTAGCGCTTTACGTTCTTTCGGTATTGCTCGCGCACGCCGAGCAAGATGAGCCGCGCGCTCTTCGGGTGTTTCACTTGAGTGCGCCACAAGAGCTTTGCCCAACCGAACGGGAACAGGCTCCCACCGAGATCCGCGATCGCCTCGTTGATGTTGGGGATCATGATGCACATGCCCGCAGGCTCGCCATCGATGTCGGCGATGAACGCGATGTCCGGATCGAGCACGAGCGACATGTCCTTCGCCGCCTTGTCGAGCTCTTCCTTCGTGAGCGGCACATACGCCCACTTGCCGGCCCACGTCTCGTTGTAGATGCTCATGATCGTGCCGAGCTCCGCGCGGAGCTTGCTCTTGTCGATGCTGCGCAGCTTCACCTCAGGCAACGCTTGCACGGCCTCCCACGCCTTGACGGTGCGCGCGTTGAACGACATCTCTTTGTCGTAGCGCCACGCGAAGACGTCCTTCTCTTTGGTCAGCCCGCACTTCTCGGCTAGCCCAGCCTGCCATCTGCGGGAGTGACCCATGTCGAGAGACGGCGGGTGCTCGAACCCATCCACGAGCACGCCGATCTCCTGATTGGCGCTCAGGCTCATCGGGCCATTCATGCGCTTGCAACCTTTGTCGCGGAGCCATTTCTCCGCGGCATCGAGGAGCGCGCGCGCCACTTCTTCGTCGTCGACCGTGTCGAAGTAACCGAAGTGTCCGGTGTCGTCTTTGTATAGGTCGAGCCAACCGCGGTCGATGGACGCCGAGACTCTACCGACGAGCCGGCCGTCCTTGCGCGCGGTGAAGAGGGCCACCTCCGAGTGCTGATAAAATGGGTCCTTCTGAGGGTCGAGCTTCTCCGCGATCATCATGTGAAGTGGCGGGATCCACGCGGGGTCTCCCTCGAACACTTCGAATGCCGCCTGTATGAAATCTTCGACGTCTTTGCCGGGTTCGTGGGATGCGATCTCGACCGTCATGCGCTGACTCCCTATCCCTGTTTAACACTACTGCCGCAGTGTTGGCTGGATCTGTACAATCCGAGATGAAGCTACGGCAGTAGTGTTAATCCCATCCATTGTCGCCGGGCTGTTTTTCACGCGCGGCAGTACCGGAAGTGTAGGTGGGTCCGTGTCACATCCCGTCACGTGTCACTCTGCGCGTCGGCGCCTGCGACCTGTTATCCTCGTAGCGTGGTGGAAGAAGCAGCCGCGCTCCCTCAGGCTCAGCTCCCTGCCGTCGGCTCGGTGGTGGGTGGCAAGTACCGCATCGAGCGCTTGCTCGGTGAGGGCGGGATGGGCGTGGTCTTCGAGGCCGTGCACGCGCGCCTGAATCAACGGGTCGCGATCAAGATGCTGCTTCCGGAGTTCTTGCAAGTGCCGGAGCTCGTAGGGCGCTTCGAGCGTGAGGCGAAGGCGTCTGCGCAGCTGCGACACCGCAACGCCGTGCGCGTAGTCGACGTCGACGCGACCAACGAAGGCATCCCCTACATGGTGATGGAGCTGCTGCACGGCCATGATCTCGAGACCGAGATCCACTCGCTCGGGCCGTTGCCAATAGGTCAGTCCGTGCACTACCTCGTGCAGGCGTGCTCGGCGATGGGGGAGGCACACGGCTACGGGATCGTGCACCGTGATCTCAAGCCATCGAATCTCTTCTTGAGCGACGAGTCCGACGGCAGCGTGTGCGTGAAGGTCTTGGACTTCGGAATCTCGAAAGTGCAGACCGCAGAGGACGTCAGCATCACGGCGACATCCACGCAGATGGGGACGCCGCTCTACATGTCGCCCGAGCAAGTGCGGTCGGCCAAGAGCGTCGATCTGCGCACGGACGTGTGGGCGATCGGCGTGATCCTCTACGAGATGCTCTCGGGCCAGCCACCGTTCAGCGGATCTGCCGTGGGGATCGGCGCCGCGATCGTTTCAGACGATCCGCCATCGCTGCGTGCGCTTCGACCGGAGGTCCCCGAGGAGCTCGAGGCCGTCGTGATGAGAGCGATGGCGAAGTCTCCCGCGAAGCGCTTCAGCTCGATGCAAGAGCTCATCCACGCGCTCTCACCGTTCTCGAGCCAACCCGCGCCGGACATCTCGCAACGGAGCTCGCGCGCGGTGATGACGTCGTCGCACGACTTCGTCAATGCGCACGCCGAGACCTTGGCGTTCGCGCCTGCGCCACAGCAAGCGACTGCACCAACCGCGACCGTGGGCAGCTGGATCAACCCGCCGGAGCCGCGGGCGAGGCCGTCGCGCATGGGGCTCTTCGCGGGAGTCGCCGGCGCAGTGGTGGTCGTCGCGACTCTCGTGGTGGTCGTCAGCGGCGTTGGGACGTCTCCGCCCCAGACGGTGGCGACTCACGCGCCTCCGCCGGTCACGTCGATCGTCGCCCCACCCAACCAAACTCTGCCGCCGATCGCGACCGCACCGATGCCGTTGACGCCGCTCGCCACGATCACTCCATCTGCTTCGGTCGCGAAACCCGCTACTCAACCCACGACGACGCCTTCGATCAAGGTATCCTCCGCACCTCCCCATGCCACTGCACCGCCCAATCCCGCGCGCCTCTGAGATGCGCTCTGTCTTTTTCGCCTTCGCGCTCCTCGGCTCTTTGATCGCTGCGCCTGCGCGCGCGGCTCCGCCGAAGCAGCCGCCGCCAGTGGTCGATGCGGGCCCTACTCCTGAAATGAGGATGGCGGAGCTCAAGGCGAAGGCGGACGCCTCGATGGATGAGCGGCACTACGACGAGGCGATCGCCGGGTACACCGCCGCGTTCGAGGTCTTCCCCGACCCTGCTCTCCTCTACAATCGCTCACGCGCGCATGAGGCCCGCGGCGAATATCCCGAGGCCTTCGGCGACATGGAGAAGTTCGCCGACACCGCATCTCCAGAGCTCCGACAGCGAGTGCCGCGGCTCACGGAGCTGCTGCTCGATTTGCGCAACCGCGTCGCCGAGCTGGAGCTCTCGTGCAACGTCGTGGGGGCGCGCGTGTTGTTGGGCGGCAAAGAGATCGGCACGACGCCGCTGAAGCCGATGCGCGTGAACGCCGGGCGCGCCACGCTCGAGATCCTCATGGAGGGGCAGTTCCCCTTCAAGAAAGAGATCGAGCTCAAAGGCGCTGGAAAGACCGCGATCGACGTATCGCTCAGCGCCAAAGCCACGAACGGATTGCTTGCGATCAAGACGACGCCAGACGGCGCGACCGTGCTCGTGGACGGCAAGCCGTTCGGGAGAGCGCCCACGGAAGGCCTGCTCGTCGCGGGC
>JANYHY010000520.1 GCA_025362165.1 Myxococcales bacterium
ACGACGAGAACCTCCTCATCAAGCTGGCGCAGCTCTCGGCCCCCAAGGCGACGAAGGTCGCAGACGTGTACATGCATGGTCACGGCGAGGCCGCTGCCGCACGCCTCGCCGAGAGATACCTTCATGGTCACCGGCTCGCGAAGCTCGTGGGCGGTCAGGAAGCTCGCTTGCGTGGGGGAGTGCTGGTCGCCGAGTCCGCCGACGGTCAGGCCGAGAACGTCCACGCCGAACCCCGCAACGTCGTTCTCTTCGGCGACGCGCTCGTTCACCTTCGCGAGAGCATCCCGCCCGAGAGCGTGCAGTGTGTCGTGACCTCACCGCCGTTCTACGGCCAGCGCGATTTCGGCACGCGTCACTGGTTCGGCGGGGACCCGACTTGCAAGCACGACAGGCGGGTGGCTCACCGGCCATTCCACGGTGGGCTTGCATCCTCGGAGTACCGAACGGCGCGGGCGTCGATGGATGGCCAGACGGCGATCACGCACTCGTGCTCCCGCTGCGGAGCCTGGCATGGACAGCTCGGTCAGGAGCCCGACATCGGCACGTACCTCGATCACCTCGTCGAGGTTTTCCGCGAGGTGCGCCGTGTGCTCAGGTCGGACGGCGCGTGCTGGGTGGAGATCGGGGACAGCTACAACGCTGGCACCGCGACAGCGAGTCGGCCGACGACTACGGCGGCTCAGGGCGTCTGGAGCCACGAAGCGGCCCGCCGACGAACAAGCGCGAGCCACGTTCCAGTCAAGAGCCTGCTCCTCGTCCCCCAACGCCTCGCCGTTGCAATCCAGGAGGACGGCTGGATCGTCCGCGCGACGATCGTGTGGCAGAAGCTCGCGCCGCTCCCCGAGTCGGTACGGGATCGTCCAACACGATCGCACACGACGATCCTCCTGCTCACCAAGACCGAGAACTACTTCTACGACCACGTGGCTGTCCTGGAGCCGACGACCGGAGGTGCGAAGCCGAGCAACAGCAGCCTCGGCGTCAAGGAGGCCATACCTGGCACCGGAAACCGGGCCAATAGTAGCTTCCACCGCGCCGTCGGCGGCGTGGTCTCGATGCGCAACTGCCGCGATGTGTGGACGTTCACGGCGGGCAGGTTCCCCGACTCCCACACCGCGACCTTCCCGCCTGGGCTACCAGACCGTTGCATCCGAGCATCGACGAGCGAACACGGTGCGTGTGCGAGGTGCGGCGCTCCATGGCGCCGTCGGGTCCACCAGGTTCGCATCGGTGGCAACGTCCGGCGGGACGGCTCCGTGGCCCTCTCCGTCTACAACCAGAACCCAACGCAGAAGTATGTTCCCAAGCGGATGAGGGCCGGGCGCCTGGGCACGTCCAAGACTGCTCTGCCTCCGATGGAGACCATCGGCTGGGAGCCGACCTGCGAGTGCGGCGTCGCCGAGGTTCGGCCCTGCGTCGTCCTCGACCCCTTCGCCGGCAGCGGCACGACCCTCATGGTCGCCAAGCAGCTCGGGCGCGACTACGTGGGCATCGAGTTGAACGAGGTCGAGTACCGGCCGTTGATTGAGAAGCGGCTCCGATCCGCTGGGCAACCCGAGGGGCGAGAACGCGACCAACGCCCTCGCAGGTCCGCTCCCCGCTCGTAGCGGTGTTCACGCATCTCCGCCCCGCTCCACCGCCCGCGCGAGCATCTTGTACGCGCTCGCCAGCTCGGCGACGTCCGCGAACATGAGCCGATCCAGTTCGACCCGTCTCGACTTGTCCCCCGCAGCGTCGAGCATGGCGCCGAGAACTTCGAGGCGACGCCGAACAAGTTCGAGCGCCTTGAGATCGACGCCGACGAACGGGGCGAGGGCGAGCATCATCTCGGCGCGGGGGGTCTCGGAGTCGTTGACGAAGGACGCGGGCATGACCGCGCTTACACCGTCGGCCCGCCGGTGCTCCCCCGAGCGATCACTTCGACGACCCTCGCTCCATCGCGGGTGGCCTATGGGATCACGAAGCCGTTTTTCACCACCGCCTGCTGGATGGGGATCTCCCAGAAGACCGGCGCCTGACGGCTGGCGAGGACGATCAGCTCCTCGACGGATGCGGCATCGCTGAGGACCACGCCAGGATGTGAGGCGTTGTTTCGGTCTGTGCGGATCGTCTCCGCCGCGGTGATCGCCTTCTTCAACTTGTGCTGCTCGTCGTTTGTAGTGGTCCACGACTGCGCTGCCTTCTCGATGTCGTCGAGGAGCTGCTTTGCATGCGTCAGAGGAGTCGCTGCCTTGCTGATGTACGCTTGGTTGACCATCGCGGCGTGCGTCACGCGCAACGTCTCTTCGACTGCCAGCCCGATCATCACGACGGCGGCGCGTAGAAGCGACTTCTCCACGCATGACACCGCGTCCTCCATGCGCGAGTAGCGATCCATCAC
>JANYHY010000533.1 GCA_025362165.1 Myxococcales bacterium
CGACGCTCTACTGGACCAACCCAACCACAGGCACCGTCAACTCGATGTCCATGTACGGCGGCATGATCACGACGGTCGCGTCGGGCAAGCCGGGCGCAATGGATCTCGCGGTCGACGCGAACAACCTCTACTTCACGACACCGACCGCGATCGTTCGCGTTACACCCAAATGATATTTCAAAATCGAAAGATGCCCTCTAGAGCCTCGAGGGGCGCGCCTACGATGGAGTCGGGGCGCGCTCACGCGAACAACGCGTCATGAAGCTTCGTCGCCACCGCGGCCGTTGGCAAACCCGCCGTATGTACCAGTGATGGGTCTACCTCGCGGGCTACCTCTTCTTGGAGCGATGACACCGCGCGCTGCTTGGCGCGGTCGAGGCGGCGTCTCGCGCGGTCGTCGAGTCGTGGCTCGATCCACGAGGCAACGGCGATCGCGAGTGCCGCGTGACGACGCTCGTCTCGCGCGATCGTTTGCATTGCGCGGCGAACACCCGCGTCCTCTGCATGCTCTGCTTGCCACGTGGCCAAGAGCGCTCCGTAGGTCTCGCGCACGCAACCTTCGACGGCGTTCTCCCGTGCGACTGCCTCGAGCGATCGCACGTCGCGCTTGCGAACACGCGGGGCAGGGGGCGTTACACCGTGCGATAGAGAGAGACGCGTCATCGTTCGCGCATGACGCACCTCGTCCGCGGCGGCGCGTCGAGCGGCCTGCACCAGAGCGCGCGGAGCTCCATGCGCTGCGAGCTCGGCGGCCATTCGCTCGAACGCAGTGACTGACGCCGCTTCCATCCACGCCGACATCGCCATGTGCGATCCGACTATGGAGCCTGTGCTTGCGCGCGCAGACGACAGGCCCGTAGGCCGGCGACCGCAGGGGTGAACGAAGTGACACGTCGCCGCGGCTTGCCCCACATCCGTTGGGCCATCTTCGGTGCAGCTCTGCGCGATTCCATACGAGGTTCCGCCGCTGGTCGAGAGCAGCTGGCACGCCTGCATGCAATCGGACGAGCAGATCTTCGGCGGCGCGGCGTCGATGCCAGCCTCTGTCGATCCGTCGACGCTCGCATCTCCACCAGCGTCACCACTGGCGGCGTCCGGCATGCCCCCGCCGTCGACACACGGTCTGTACGCGATCGGGACGATTTGCTCGCCTCCGCAGTTGCGATATGTGTCCGGACCTGCGTCGACCCCAGAGGTCTTCCCGCTGTCGTCGGACGAGCCACACGCGATGACCGCACCCGGCGCCGCGAGCGCCATCGCAGCCGCGAAGCGCCGGAATAGTCGAAGAGAAGCTCGCCTGGTGATCGATTGCATGAACCTAAGGATAGCAAGTCGCGAGCCTCCACGAGACGGCCAACTTTTGCCGGATTCACGCCCCTAGCCATCGACACACGTTGGCACTACCCGGGCAGCTCGATCGGGTGCGCGCTCAGGCCAAGAATCAGTCGGACGTAAGCATGAGGCCGATGCCGAGGGCCACGAACACGAGGAGTACGATCGAGCGCAGCGCGAGCTCGACGATCGACGAGAGGAACAGGCGGGTGCCCAACCGCGTCGCTGGCCAAATCATGCGGCAAGCGAAGAGGAAGGACCCGCCACAAACCATGATGCCGGCGAGCGCTTGGTCCGACGCATACGAATGATTCCAATTGTCGTAGGCGGCCCCACCCACGATGCCCGCATACGCCAATAGCGCCAGGAGCCCAAAGCCCCAAAGACCACCGCGCCCATACCCAAGCGCGTCAGGCACCACGGTCATCGGGTGCGCGGGCGTCTTGACCATAGGGAGGTAGCGATCGATCGAGCGCACTTGAGCGGGCCGGTTGCCAAGCCATCGCGGCCGTTGGTTGCCATCGCAAATCGTGATGCGTTGTGCGCCGCCGTCCCAGAGCTGGAGCGTGCGTCCGGTCGAGCGTCCGGTCTCGACGCCGCGTGACCGATAAACCAAATTGGATTGCAGGAGCGAATAGCGGGCGTGCTCCCACGGGACGAACGCAGTCTGCTTGTTGCCAACCCACTCCGTCATGCCGCGCGCGTCCCACGTGAGCTTGCCTGCGGGCGAATTGCGAAGCGTGTGCACCAAGAACACCGAGCCGACGGCGAGCATGCTTCCTACGACCGCACCGCCGATCGCGCCGAACGCCTCTGGCTGCGAGCCCAGACCGATCTCCGCGAGCGCAGCCGCGGTGCAGCCCAAGAGCGCTCCTGTGAAGAAGCCCCAGCCACCCGCGAAGCTCCACGCACCAGGCGGCAGCGCGAGGACCTCTTGCTCGTTGGCCAGCGACGGCGCGATCGGCTGTGCAGGCACCATCGCCTGCGGACCGGCAGCGAACGCATGCGCCGCCGCCGACTGCACGACGGGGAACGCGCGAACCTCCATTTGCGTCGAGCGCTGGAGGTAGCCCGCGAGTGGCGCCTGCGTGTCTGCAAGAACAACGGCGAGCCTCTGCACGCCCGCTTGGCGAAGCATCGCAGTCCATTGATGCGTCATCCATTCGACGGTGGGTACATCGAACGACGAGTCGGTCGACAGGTCGAGGAGAATTCCCGTCCTCGCTGTCTCTCGCACAAACTGCCCGAGTTGCGCGCTCGACAGCGCGCTCTGCACGACTGCAGCCATCACGATCTGCAGCGGAACGACTTCGATGCGTACGAACGCCCACGCGGGATCGCGCGTGGCTCGAAAGGGAAGGAGGTCGAGGTGGTCCATCGTGAACGCGACAAGATACACCAGCGACCACGAAGATCTTCAGTCCGAGGGATCGCTCCGTTGAAGAAATAAGTCAGGGTATGTTGACGTTCGCAACCGTGAGCACGCCGTTCTCGAGAGGGAAGTTGCCAGTCTGGGCGCCGACTGTGGTCGCGCCGGCGCAACCGCTTGCTGCTAACTGAACTGTGCTCCCACCGCTCAGCCCAGTGAAGAATAGAATCGGACCCCAGCTCGCGACGCATATGGTCGGCTCGGTGGCATCGGATGGCCACGTGGACAGCATGCAATGCATGTTGGCTTCTGGATGACCCACGACCGAGACGGACATGCCAGCTGGCCCACACTTGCCGTTTGCCAGTATGTCCACGACTAGCAGCGGCTCCGTCGGAGAGTACCAGGGCAGCGACGTTGGCGCAGGGAGTACCGGAACTAGAGTTGCTGTCTTCAGCTCCGTCCTGGGATCGTTGACCGCTATGAGAGTCTCTCCAAAAAGAACTGTCATGTCTCCTGGCGCGGTGACGCGTGCCACGAATGGGACGCCCCGACGCACATTGATCGTCGCGAGGCCCTGGGCGTCAGTGGTGGCAGTTACTCCAGGGCAAGTGTCGAACGAAAGCGTGGCGCCCGCTAACGGCGAAGAGGATTCATCCTTCTGGAGCACGAGGGCCTTCAGCAGGTAGCGAAACGAGGGCGTCCCTCCGCAGCTGGCGAGGCCATCCGCAGTGTCGGGCGCCCCGCTATCGGATGCATCATGGGCATCATGGGCCACACCGCCATCAACGGGCTTGCTGCCGACCTCGCCCGAAGAGCACGATGTTGCGACCAACAGTAGGGCGAGCGATCGACTCATCGGCGGTCAGATGAAAGGGTCGCGGTTGGCAACACCGAACTGCATGCTCGAACAATCAAGAGCGACCTCGCAACTCGCATAGGACCATTCTATCACGTCTCTTACACGCCGGTTCCGCACGCGACAGGTTCGCTTCAGGGTGATCGACTGGGAGCACTGTGTCGATGACGGTCTTCGACACGACCGTGCAGCGACGCTTGGTTCGATCGAAAAGCCCGGCTAGCTTGGCTTGGTGACGGACGAGGTCGTGCTCGAGGGAGAGGTTGTGCGCGTGACCTTCGAGAGCGATCGAACGGGTTTTCGCGTCATCAAGCTCAAGGTAGACGGCGAGCGCGAACCGCTGAGCGTCGTGGGGCAGTTCCCTCGCGTGAACACTGGCTCTCGCGTGCGAGTCAGCGGGACGCGCGAGAGGAGCGCCAAACACGGCGAGCAGATCAAGGCGACCCTCGTCACGGAGCTCGGCCCGGCCACGATGCGCGGCCTCGAGCGCTTCCTGGCTTCCGGCAGCATCAAGGGCATCGGACAGAAGAGCGCCAAGCGCATCGTCGACCACTTCGGCATGAACGTGCTGCATGTGCTCGATGAGTCCCCCGAGCGATTGACCGAGGTGGCGGGGTTGGGCAAGGCGCGCGCGCTTCAGATCGCGCAGGGATGGCGCGAGCAGCGTGGTGTGCGCGAGATCATGGTGTTCTTGCAGGCTCACGGCGCATCGCTCTCGCTCGCTCAGCGCATCCACAAAAATTATGGCGAGCGCGCGATGCGCGTCGTGAGCGAGGAGCCCTATCGGCTCGCGCTCGAGATCAGCGGAGTCGGCTTCGTGACCGCAGATCGCATCGCGCAATCTCTCGGCATCGCGAAGGACGCGCCGGCGCGGATGCAGGCTGGCGTACTGCACGCGCTCGGCGAGATGACGGACTCGGGGCACTGCTGGTCTGCGGAGCAAGATGTGCTCACGGCGGCAGGAGCGCTGCTGGGTGATCCAGACCACGCGCTCCTCTCGACCGCGCTCATGGAGCTCGCGATGGGTGGGTACGTGATCCCGGAGGACGACGCCAACCTGGGACGCGTGTATTATACACGTCGCATCTACCACGCCGAGACGAGGCTCGCGTCTCGACTCTTGGAGCTCGCCGCGCGTCAGCCGAAGGCGATCTCCGACGCGGCCGCGCACCTCGCGCGCTTCGAGGCGTCCGCGGGGATCGAGCTCGCGCCCGAGCAACGACAGGCTGCGATCGCCGCGGCGGAGTCTTCAGTGCTCGTGGTGACGGGAGGGCCTGGAGTAGGCAAAACGACAGTGCTTCGTGCGATCCTCGCGCTGTTCGACTCCGCGAACGTGGTCGTGCGGCTGGCAGCGCCGACCGGTCGCGCGGCCAAGCGAATCTCGGAGACGACAGGTCGACAAGGCTCCACGTTGCATCGTTTGTTGGAGGTCGATCCGAAGGCGGGCGGCTTCAAGCGCGGCCCCGACTCACCGATCGACGCAGGCGCGATCGTAGTGGACGAGGCGTCGATGGTGGATCTCTTGCTCGCAGACGCGCTCGCGCAAGCGGTGGTGACTGGCGCGCGCCTCATCCTCGTCGGCGACGTCGATCAACTACCGAGCATCGGTCCGGGCGCCGTGCTGCGTGACGTGATCGCATCGGGCGCGGTGCCGTGCGTTCGCCTCTTGCACATCTATCGACAAGCCCAAGAGAGCCTCATCGTCCAGAACGCTCACAGGATCAACGCGGGTGAGCCGCCGCGAGTGACCGCGAGCGGAGAGGGCGACTTCTTCATGACGACCAAGTCGGATCCGGCAGGGGCAAAATCGACTGTGCTCGACCTCGTGCGAACTAGGATCCCTCGGCGTTTCGGCCTCGATTCTCTGCGCGACGTGCAGGTGCTCGTGCCGATGAACCGCGGAGAGGCGGGGTCGTTCGCGCTCAACACCGCCCTTCAGGCAGCGCTCAACCCAGCCGGTCCGGAGCTCGTGCGCGGCGCGCGCGTGCTGCGTCAGGGTGACAAGGTGATGCAGCTCCGCAACGA
>JANYHY010000558.1 GCA_025362165.1 Myxococcales bacterium
AGGTTGCAGCGATGAATCACTCCGCAATCGGCTCCGCTGTAGTTCACAGGTAGATCGCGCGGCAGCTCGAGCGAGAACGGATACTGATGCTCGCCAGGAGGCAGGCCGCCAGGCGGGAGCTTGCAATGCATCGGCGCGTTGAACATGGTCCGCTGGATCACCTGGCGGTTCTTGCCAGCGCCATAACCGGCCCACGCAATGCTCTCGAACCAAAGATCGAGGCGCTCGGCGCGTGGGATGTGCTCTGGCGCGGTGAGCACGATGATCCCCTCGACGTGCTCGCCGGGCGCGAGCGTCCCATCCCCGCGGAACAGGAGCCTGAAGCCGGCTGCCGGGATCAAGCTCATCTCAACGCTCGTCGAGCACGTCTTGTCCTACGTCGTAGAGCGCTCCATCGTGCCCCTTGCCTGGCCACTCGTAGAGATCACGTGGGCGCGCGCGCAAGGCTGCGATCACGAGGTGATCGAGCATCGCGGCGTGCTCGAAGTAGTCGAGCGGAGGCGGCAGCGTCGCCGTGAGACGAACGAGCTGGTGGTGCGGACGGAGCACAGTCGCGAGGCGCTCGAAGAGATCGCGCGACCGATCGCCGGCGTGCTCCAACGTGACGATCGTCGCGGGCTCGTCCCAGAACGACTGCAGCGGACCATGCGCAACGGCGCACACGTCCACGACGACGGCGTCCCGGCCGAGCCCCTCCACGAGCTTGAGCCGAAGACCCTCGAACGTGTGTGGATCTTCCTCTGCGGACACGAGCACGAGCCGCGCGTGCAAAGGCGCCGCGGGCCGAGCTGCCTGCGCGACGACTCGAGCGAGGTGGGAGAGGTGCACCGACCACGCTGGATCATGACCATGTCTCTCGGCGATCGCGGCGCGCGCGAGGCGTGAGGCGATCACACACGCGGCCATGGAGCCGAGCACGCGCAGCAACAAGCCGCGCTCTTCGCAGGGCCCGTGAGTGATGAGCTGCGCGCCACGCCTGACGATCTCCATCCCGAGCGGGTGATCGGACGGGATCGACGACACGACGACGACGTCGCGAAAGCGCTCGTGCGCGCGCAGCACGAGGCGTGCGTTCGGAGAGAGGCTCTGCGAAAACAACACGCACACGTCAGCGCGGGGCGCTTGATCGACGGCGAAAGCCGAGAGCGGCGCGTACTCCGCCCAGAACCCACCACCGCACAGCAGAGACGCGAGAAAGCGCGCTGGGCCTTCGCTCGCGCCGACTCCCGTGGTGATCCAGCGAGTGGCCGCGCGAGGGACGATTGGCTCCGGCGACGCGAGAGTGGCCGCGATTTGATCCGGGATCTTTGCGACCCGTTCTTCTAGCATCGCGACGCTCGGCGCTGCTCGGTCGAGCGCGTCGAGAGTACCGTCCGAAGCTTCGCCCATGAAGGAACTCTACAACAGCCAGCTCATCCTGCCTCTGTTGCCCTTCTTGACGGCGCCGATCGTGTTGGTGCTCGGCCTCCGACTGCGCTCGCTCTTAGGTTGGGTTGTTGCAGTGTTCGCGGTCGAGATCGCGCTCGACGCATGGCTCACCGGCAGCCTCTCACCCATCCATGCGCCGCCGCAGCTCGGGTGGGTCGTGCCGGTCGTGTTCGTGATCCTCGGTGATTTGCGGTACTTCGTGGTCATCGAGGCGTGCGCACCGAGGCCGGTGGCGTGGCGTGCTGCGCTCGTGTCGACGGGGCTCGCGTTCATCGTGCCAGTGACGACGCAGATCGCGCGCGCGATCTCCAAGCGCGTTCATGATGACGACAGCGTCAACTACCTCGTATACGAGCTCTTGTTCTTCGGGCTCGCTGCGACGTTTCGGCTCTTCGTAGTTCCGAGCAGAACCAAGGACAGCGACCCAGAGCGCCGGGCGCTCGCGCTGCGCGTGACGGAGTTCGAGATCGTGCAGTATGGTCTCTGGGCGTGCGCAGACATTCTCATCTTGTCGGGGTTGGAGGGGCCGGGCTACGCGCTCCGCATCGCGCCGAACGTCCTTTATTACGTGGGCTTCTTGTTCTTCGTCTGGTCCTCTGCGCGCTCTATGCGTTCGCTGCCGGCGTAGGCTGCGGCAAGAAATCCGACGCATCGGACTCCGACACGCTCACGTTCTCGCACGATGGCAAGGCGCTCGCGTCTCCTACGAAGAAGCAGCTCACGGACGCGATCCCGGTCGAGACCATCACGATGATCGATCCCTACTATGCCAAGCCGAAGACCTTCCACGCGCTGCCGCTCAAGAAGGTGCTCGACCTCGGGTTCGCGGGCTCTGGGCTCTCGCTGGACAAAGAGGAGTACGTGCTGCGCGCGAAGGACGGTTATGCGGTCCCGTTTCGCGCGTCGCGCTTGCTGGAGGACGGGGCGTACATCGCGATCGACGACGTCGACGTGCCGGGTTGGGAGCCCATCGGCAATCAGAAGGCCAACCCGGGCCCCTTCTACGTCGTGTGGAGCAAACCGGAGCAACAAAACCTGGAGACGCACGCGCGTCCTTGGCAGCTCGCGGCGATCGAAATTGCGCCGTTCGACAAAGTCTTTCCCCACACCTCACCCGGCGCGCTGCCGGCCGGCTCGCCCGCGATCGCAGGGTATGCGACGTTCCGTGATCAATGCGTGCAATGCCATGCGATCAATCGTGAAGGTGGCCGCGTTGGCCCCGATCTCAACGTGCCGCAGAACGTGCTCGAGTACCGTCCGGAAGCTCAAGTGCGCGCGTACATCAAGAACCCGCAATCGTTTCGCTATGGCAACATGCCAGCACATCCAGGTTTGACTGAAGCTGATCTAGACGGTTTGATCGCCTATTTGAGCGCGATGAAAGATCACAAGTTCGACCCAGACAAGAAGGACCCATGATCCGCGCCGTCGTCCTCGTCGTGCTGCTGTTGCCGTTCGTGTTGTACGCGGGCAAGGACACTGTCGCGCACTTTCGGATCCGCAAGCCGGGCTGGAAGGAGAACGTGATTCACCTCGTGCTCGGCGTGCAGCAGATCGCTCTCGTGATCGGCGCGTTCAAGGGGAGCGTCGCGCGCATGGCGATCGCTGGGGTCGGGGTGGCGATCGCGGGCGCGATGGACGAATGGGGCTTTCACCATGATCTGCCCGCCGAAGAGAGCGATCTGCACGCCAAGTCGCATTTCGCGCTCTTCATCTTCGCGATGGTGGCGATCGCGTTCGCGACGTTCTCCACCCCGAGCGCGATGCTCGACGCGGCGATGGGAAACGCTCCATGATCGAGGTGCACGAGTCGCAGAACACTTGGGTCTACCCGACGCTCGTCACCATCAGCCTCTTGTTGCTCTTGTTGTGGCCCACCGCCAAATCGATCACGGACAAGCAGGATCGGCGCAAGTATTGGGTGCTCCAGACGATCACGCTCGTGTGCGCGATCGTCGGCGCCAAGCTCGCGATGCTGGCGGGAGACAAGGGTTGGCCGTTGGTACCGCTCGCCGATTGGCGTGAGTACTTCGTGTCCGGCCGATCGATCACGGGAGGCCTGGCGCTCGGCTTCATCGGCGCGGAGGTCACCAAGCCGCTGATCGGATATCGCCTTCCGCCCAACGACGCGTTCGCCGCCAAGCTCCCCTTCTCGATCGCGCTCGGTCGCGTGGGTTGCCTTCTCGTGGGGTGTTGTCGCGGCGTGCCTCACGAGGGCTGGGTCACGATGCGTTACGAGGACGGCATCTGTCGCTGGCCTGCGCAGCTCGTGGAGATCGCGTTTCAGCTCGTGATCGGAGCCGTATTTCTCTTCATGGTTCGCCGCCGCATCCTGCCAAGTCGCGTGTATGCTCTCTACATGATCGCGTATGGGGGCTTCCGCTTCGTCACTGAGTTCATGCGCGAGACGCCGAAGCCGGTCGGCGCGCTCTCCGTGTATCAGCTCATCTCGCTCCTCTTGGTCGCGCTCGGCGCGGGCTCCATGCTCTCTCGATCGCGCGCTGTTCGCACCGAAGCGGTGAGCGCATGACGCAGCAACCGCCGCAGGACCCGCAGAGCCCCTTCAATCCGCCGCCGTATCAGAAGCAGAAGACGCCGACCTGGCTACTCGTGCTGATGTGGATCGGCATCTCGCTGGGCATCCTCGCGGTGCTCGCCGTGCTCGGCACATTGCTCGTGTTCGGGT